>CAZUGG010000102.1:0-12727 GCA_964619905.1 uncultured Dehalococcoidia bacterium | reverse complement strand
GTGGTCCATATGGGGTTGGGCAGCGGCTTGACATCGACAATACGCGGGCCATGCTCCGAGCGATTCTCAACGGTAAGCTCGAAAGTGTAGAGTTCGATACGGATCCCATGTTCGGCCTCGAGGTGCCTAAGACTTGCCCCGATGTAGATTCTCATGTGCTCAATCCGCGAGCAACGTGGGAGGACAAGGGCGCATATGACAAGCAGGCTAGGAAGCTCGTTCGCATGTTCGAAGAGAACTTCGAGTCCTTTGCCCCGCGGGTACCTGAGTCTGTTGCTAGAGTCGGTCCGGCTCCCGTTCAGGCTTAGTATCGCTCGAGGTCCGGAAGGCTGTCGGTTTTTGTGGTACGAGGGGTAGTCCCCTATTTCTATGGTCGTGTGTTTTCGGGCTGAGGCAAAGGTTATTTAAACAGCGTGATGGTATTTTGTGCCGCTCTATTCTCGGCGTGGCAAAATGGGTGAGGCGCTGTTCGGTAATTCCAATCTCCACCGTGAAAGAGTGGCTCAACGGCTGAATCTATGACTGTTGAGACAGATCGTTTTACGGGGTTTTTATGGAGCGATCAGTTTTACATCTTGACTGAAGCCGCTTAGTTTGTGATTATTGGTACAAACCATTGACAGCCCAGAAGGCCGGTTGTAGCATGCCGATCGGGTTACAGAAGCAGCTTCTGTCCCGTGGATCGATATCCCGCCGAGCTTTTTCCAGGAGTGGAGACCCGCGAACGCATGGCGCCCATTAAGCCCGCTCTGCGACGCCTTCTAACGCTCCTTCCTGCGGTCTTTCTCTTAGCTATTGTGGTCGCTGGTTGCTCAGAATCGGCGCAGTCGACCTTCGATCCCAAGGGGCCCGTCGCTGATCGCCAGTTAAGCCTCTTCTGGCTTATCTTCTGGATGGCAGCGGCTGTGTTTATAGTCGTCGAAGTGGCGCTCCTCTATTCTATTTATAAATATCGGCGTCGCAGCGGTCAGGATGATGACCAACTTCCCGAACAAATTCATGGCAATACCAAACTTGAACTTACCTGGACGATCATCCCGTTTTTCCTTCTTCTAGCAATTGCAGTGCCGACTTATATCACCATTGCTGATCAACATAGTCCGCCCACAGGTAATAAACTTCTCGACATGACGGGTGCGGATAATGCGCCAATTACAGTCGACGTTATCGGGCACCAATGGTGGTGGGAGTTCCGATATCCTGAGCTCGGAATTACAACTGCGAATCAGATGCATGTGCCCACGAACACTGTCATTAACATGAATCTGATCTCGACCGATGTGATCCATAGCTTCTGGGTACCCAAGCTTGGAGGCAAGACTGACGTAATACCAGGCAGGGATAACACGATGTGGTGGATCGCCTCCGAAGAAGGGGTATTCGAAGGGCAGTGCGCGGAACTGTGCGGTGTAGCTCATGGTCAGATGAAGTTCATTGTTGTTGCCCACGATGCTGAGGGCTATCAGGCTTGGGTTGACGGCCAGCTCCAGCCCCCGGCACCAGTAGTAACTGATGCAGAGCGTCGAGGTCAAAACGTCTTTGCAATGAAGGGTTGTGTTCTCTGCCATACGGCGACGGGCCAAGATGCCTTTGGAGTTCAAGAGGGTCGCGCGGCCGGGTTTGAACAAGGGAGTGGCTCCTTCCCAGGACCGAACCTTACGCACTTTGCGAGTCGCGACACCTTTGCAGGTGCGATTATCGATCGGTCGGAAGGGAACCTGAGATCCTGGCTCCGTAATCCGGATGATGTGAAGCCTGGCAACCGCATGTCCGAGCTCGCGCCGGTGTATAACGATCGGACGCTGCGCCTAAGTTCAGAGGAGATCGACGACCTTATTGCCTATTTGCAAAGCCGAGAGCCTAGCTTTAATTAAGTTCCAAACATCGAGTGTGAAGCAACTAATGACAATGGATTTAAATCTGCCGGGAGGGGTCCTTCGATGGCCGCGATAACCGCTCCCATGCCGGGCATACTCAAACGTCCCACTACCAGTGTGGGGGTATGGGGCTGGCTCACTACCGTCGATGCAAAGCGGATCGGCGTTCTCTATGGTGTCACCGCCCTGATTTTCTTTCTGGCCGGCGGCATCGAGGCGTTGATGATCCGGGTTCAGCTCGCACAACCGGACCTGACTATTGTCTCACCGAGTACCTATAACCAACTTTTCACCATGCATGGCACGACGATGGTTTTCCTGGTCATCATGCCATTGAGTGCAGCGTTCTTTAACTTCCTTGTGCCTCTCATGATCGGGGCTCGAGACGTGGCTTTCCCGCGTTTGAATGCGTTGAGCTTTTGGACGTTCCTTGGTGGCGGCATCATGTTGCATGCAAGCTTCCTCGCATCTGGGGCCCCCGATGCGGGTTGGTTTTCCTATGCCAATCTGACCGAGAGTGCTTATTCGCCTGGTCATGGAGTTGACTACTGGCTCGTCTCGCTGCTGGTCCTCGGTGTAGCGTCCGTCATGGCGTCGGTCAATTTCATCGTCACTATCTTTAATCTCCGAACTCGCGGCATGACACTATTCCGGATGCCGGTCTTCGTGTGGATGACACTTATCGTCGCCTTTCTATTGGTACTTGCGCTTCCGCCGATCACAGTGGCCATCATTCTCGTACTCGTAGATAGGATCGCTGGCGCGAGCTTCTTTGTGGTAAGCGGCGGCGGTGATCCTGTCTTGTGGCAGCATCTCTTTTGGATCTTTGGGCATCCTGAGGTCTACATTCTGATCTTGCCGGCGATGGGAATGGTCTCGGAGATCCTTCCCGTCTTCTCCCGGAAGCCACTTTTCGGCTACAAGGCGGTAATTATCTCGGGGCTATTCATCGCCGTTACCGGCTTTGCTGTGTGGAGCCATCACATGTTCTCCGTTGGCCTGGGACCTATCGCAAATGGCTACTTTGCTACGTCGACGATGATCATTGCGATTCCTACGGGAGTGAAGATCTTCAACTGGATTGCCACCACCTGGGGTGGTCATATCCGACTACAAACGCCGATGTTGTTTGCCTTGGCGTTCATTGGTCTTTTTACGATTGGTGGCTTGAGTGGCGTTATGCACTCGTCACCACCTTCTGACCTCCAACAGACCGATACGTATTTTATTGTTGCTCACTTCCACTATGTACTCTTTGGAGGCGCCATATTTGGCCTCATGGGGGGAATCTATTTCTGGTTCCCCAAGATTACCGGCCGTATGCTGAGTGAGGCCCTAGGCATGATTCATTTCTGGGGCATGTTCATTGGTTTCAATCTAACCTTCTTCCCGATGCACTGGGTCGGCATGAACGGCCTTCCGCGGCGAGTGTACACATATGAGGCAGATCTAGGGTTTGGGACCATCAACATGATTTCGACGGTGGGCGCCTTCATCATGGGCGTGTCCTTCCTGTTCCTTGTGTACAATATTCTCAAGAGCATGCGAAACGGCCGAGAAGCGGGCAAGGACCCTTGGGACGCACATACTCTCGAGTGGACAACAGAGTCCCCGCCGCCGGAACATAACTTCGATGAGCTCCCGACGGTGCGCAGCGTGAGGCCGCTTTGGGATGAGAAGCATCCTGAATTTGCGGAGCATCCTCCAGCTTCGCTAGAGACGGAACCAACCCGACGGCGTCACATTCATATGCCCCATCCGTCCTACTGGCCAATTGTCATGGCGATAGGCATGACGGTGGCGGGATTTGGTTTGATTTACACAAATGAGGGTGGCATACCTGCCATCGGCATTGGGCTTGGTATCGCGTTCCTCGCTTTCGTTGGGTGGATCAAAGAACCCGTTGCAGAGGAGGAAGCTCACTAGGGCGGGTTATGGCTCAGCAAGCAGCGCAACAACCGGAGGCCATTTACGTCGACCCTGCCGTCGACGATGCGTTAGATCATCATCGGACGATGACGGGCCTCAGCCATCGCAAGTTGGCCATGTGGGTTTTCCTCGGTTCGGAGTGCATGTTTTTTGGTGCCCTGATAGGCACCTTTCTTATCTATCAGAATAATGTGGTGGCCGGTCCCACACGTGAGGAAGCGCTGTCGAGTCTGTTCTTAGTCAGCATGATGGCCTTCGTGCTTCTTCTGAGTAGTTTTACTATGGTATTGGCTCTTAACGCTGCACGCCGGGGCGACCAGAGGATGTTTATGATCTGGGTACTCGTCACAGCATTTTGCGGGCTTTTCTTTATTGCGTCTCAGGGTTACGAGTTCTGGGCAATGGTTACACACGAGCACATGACTCCGCGGACCAATCTCTTTGCCGCATCTTTCATGGTCCTCACTGGAATTCACGGTGCCCATGTCACTTTGGGCATTCTCTGGCTTGTAATGTTGGCAGTCATGGTGCGACTCGACCCACGTGCCAAGCCTTTGACCCAAAACCTTATGGGTATGGTGAGGGGTGTCCCCGAGCGCAGACCTGATGAGACACTGGAACCGCGTCCGCGGCACCGGAGGTTCCTGGCCTTCGTGCGAGAACAGTTTTCGACTGGGCAACCCTCTCCGCATCCTGAAACATTGAGCTACGAAGAATTCGAGTATCGCCGGTTGAGAGAAGAGCGCTGCTTGAATGTCGAACTTGCCGGGCTCTATTGGCACTTCGTAGACATTGTTTGGGTTATTATCTTCGCGATTATTTACCTGTTCACATGAGCGACCATAATGAAAATGGCCACGATGAAGGCCCCGTGCGCATCGAACGCGGGAGTGAGGATGAACGCGTTTTGAATAGTGTTCTCCACCCGGGTGGAGAACATCATACGGACAGATTCCTCTTTTGGATCTTCGTCTGGCTTGCGATCGTCACTTTCGTTGAACTCTTTGTTACTGTTGTTGAGAATGTGGCGCTCAACCGCTTTCTTTTAATCGGCCTCGGCGTCGCGAAATTCGCGCTGGTAGTTATGTACTTCATGCACCTGAAAGGCGATAACAAGCTCTATCAGATGGTGTTTGTCGGACCGCTTATTCTGGCGACTGTTGTTGTGATATCGGTGATCGCACTTTTCAATAATTTCTAGAGGACCATTCTTGCTGCGAAATAGGACTCTGTTCTGCTTAATTAGCTTGGCGGCTGTTGCGGCCTTAGTGCTTGTGGCGTGCGAAAACCGCGGTGGTGACCCCACGACGATCTTCTCGCTTGGGGGAGGGTCCACGGTAGTTGGTGTAACGCCGACCCCGACCGCGAGTGCTCCGCCAACTTCACCGCCAACCTTCACACCACAACCGGGTCCCGTTGGGGGAGAAGCGACCGTCGTTCCAGCACCGTCTGATGGTTCAGGTGGAGGAGCTGCGGGGTCGGGGCTTGAGGTTTTTCTTAGCACGGGATGTGTAGCCTGTCACACAGTTGGCTCGGTGCAGGGTGCGGTTGGTGAAGTGGGACCAAATCTGTCGACGGTCGCATCCTTGGCGGGCTCCAGGGTCGAGGGCCTTTCGGCGGAGGGCTATCTTCGGCAGTCGATAGAGGATCCGGGAGCGTTTTTGGTAGAGGGCTTCGGGCCGCTCATGCCTGGTGGCTTGGCTACTGGAGATGACCTAGATAACCTAGTCGCCTTTTTGTTGACGCTTAAGTTTCTGGGTCCAGGGTCAAGGGTCAAGGGGCTTGCCCCGCCGAACTTCCTTGAGATCTAGAGCTAGCTTAACCCGTAAAGACGACGAGCATTGCCTGATAAGATTTTTTGGCGTTCTTCATCTGAGCGCGTCCCTAAGTTTTTCTCTATCACGTCGCGGGAGCATGGCCACGTGGTAACCCCGTGCGGGTAGTCTGATGACCACATGATGTTGTCTGCGCCGGTGTAGTCCAGCATGGAGCAGCCAACCGGATCGTCCATGAAGGTGCAATAGAATTGCTCCCGGATATATTCGCTCGGTTTTCGGTCGGCCTTCGTTTTGAACCATACCGCGTACCGTTCCCACTGGTCATCGCAGATTTGCATGAGGAACGGTAGCCATCCGAAATCAGTCTCTGCCGTCACGAGGCGTAGGCCCGGGTAACGTTTAAAAACTCCCTGAAAGAGCATGTATGTTATTGGGATGATGCTAGAGAAAAAACGAGCGGCGACGCTGGCTGCCTGTTCACCTTCGCCTGAGCCCCAAGTGACAAATCCTCGCGGGATATTTTCTTTTGGTCCCGCCGCTCGGTGCCAGTGGAGTGGCATGTTGAGATCTTGAGCAGTTTCCCAGAGGCGGTCGTAGTGAGCGTCGTGTAACGGTATTGTTGGGTAACAATCGATAAGTCCGCCACGATGTCCTGAATTTGCAGACCTCTTGAGCTCCCCAACGGCGATATCCATGCCGTCGCCCGTGGGGATGCAGGCTAAACCCACAAGTCTTCCGCCAGAGTCGGATACCATCTCTTCGATAAGCCAATCGTTGTAGGCTCGCATAGATGCGACGCGCAGATCCGGGTCCGAAATGTCCCACAGGCCCGAGCCAAAACCTGGGTACAGGACGCTGGTCTCCACCCCATCTATATCCATGTCGGCTAACCGTGCTTTGGTCTCGTAGTTCCCTTTCCGGTAGCTGTCGAACCTTTTCGGTTTCCCGTGGAGCTCTTTCGCGGCCATTTCTGCTGTCACATTCTTCATCCCACCGACTTTCAGGGCTAGGTTCGCCAATGTGCTGCCCGGTGAGTCAACCTTTTTCGGCGGTTTGTCCTCAACGATCCAGCCCTGATCGCCGCCGCTGAGTTCAATGATCCGAGGACCCTTTTCCTTAAGACTCTTAGGTAACCTGTCCTGCCATGTGCTGGGAGGTTCGTTTACGTGGGAATCTGTATCGAAGATAGGTGTTTGGATCATTAGCATTCCTTGGCGACGGCACTTTGAAAATATGAATACGCGAAGGTCAGGAGATCGTCAAGTTGGTAACGGGCTTAATTTTTGCCGGGTGATCGCGAATTCGGCAGGATCAGGATGTATAAATTCTCGAGACCCAGCAGGCGCATTTATGGTGGAAGTGAATTCTGGTGCCGAGGGTGGGATTTGAACCCACACGGGATTACTCCCAACGGATTTTAAGTCCGTCGCGTCTGCCATTCCGCCACCTCGGCGCTAATCTGGCACAGGCGCATTGATTATAGGACCTACTTCTTTGGGAAGGGGTCCACCATCACGGTCACTTCTCCAACGATGACCTCTTCGCCGTTCTGGTTTGTGCACTTCGCATCGAGAGTAGCGATTGGTTTGTCTTCTCGCATACTGGTCACGACGCACTCGGCAGTCACAGTGTCCCCTATGAAGACTGGTGCAGCGAATCGCACATTCAAGCCGAGGAAGATTACGGTGATGTTGGGCCCTGCCAGCTTGACCCCAAGAACACCCGAAATTAATCCCGCTGAGATCACGCCGTGGGCAACTGTCTTTTTGAAGCGTGTCTGCGCGCCGTAGGCAGGATCCAAGTGCAGAGGTTGGGTATCGCCGGTGATCTCAGCGAAGTCCCTCACCGACTGTTCCGTTATTGTCTTGGTCAAAGTGGCCTTAGCGCCAACTTTGAACTCTGTCTCTTGCGTTGTCATTGATTCGCTCCTTTGCGTTTTCTTGCCCGGGGCTGACCTAACCGCCGTATTCGTAGAATCCCTTGCCGGTTTTTCTGCCTAGCTGTCCCGCTTGCACCATTTGGCGAAGCAATGGGGCCGGCCGATATTTTGGATCACCGAGGTTTTGGTGTTCTACTTCCATGACAGCGAGGACTACATCGAGTCCTATAAGGTCTGCCAGTTCCAGGGGCCCCATAGGGTGGTTCGCTCCGAGTTTCATTACAGTGTCGATATCTTCCTTAGAGGCGATCCCTTCGGAGTATACGACTATGGCTTCGTTAATCATGGGCCCAAGTATTCGGTTGGCGACGAATCCCGGTGCGTCCTTGACCACGACTCGGGTCTTTCCGATCTGATCTGCAAATGCGCATGCACGCTCGATAGTCTCATCTGACGTGAGTAGGGCCCGCACTACCTCGACAAGCTTCATGACGGGTGCAGGGTTGAAGAAATGTATGCCGCAGAAGTTTTCGGGCCGTTGGAGCTTACTGGCTAGCCCTGTTATTGGGATGGTAGATGTGTTTGAGGCTAGCACGGCGTTGCCGTTGATATGCTTCTCAATTGACTCAAGCACTTCAGCTTTGACAGAAGGGTTCTCGTATACTGCTTCTATGATGAGTTCGCAAGGAGCGAAGTCTTCATAAGAGTTCACAGGGGTAATACCCTTGACGATTCGCTCCACTTCTACCTGCTCTAGACGGCCGTCCTTGACACGACGCATCAATCGTTCCTCGATCTCTACGACTGCCTTTTTGGCTCGGTCAGGAACCTCATCGGTGATAATCACGGGAAGCCCAGCCTGAGCGATCACTTGCGCAATGCCACCACCCATTTGACCGGCGCCTAATACGCCTACGGAGCCTTTTGTCACGTGCGTCCTCCTTATGATTCGGTTGGGCTAGAGCCCGTGTGGTTATTGTAGTTTTTCGTCAGCGGAGAAGCCCAGTCGCTGAGTTCAACCGTTGAAGGTTGGTCTGGCAAAACGCTCCTGGTTAACCAGATTCAAAGGGTCGAGCGCACTCCTGATACGGCTTACAAGATTGGTGTATTCCGGACCATAATATTGGTGGAACCATTCATAGTGTTGGGGGAATATCCCCTGTTCACCGGTTGTGCACCCAAATTCGAGCTGAAGAGCGAGCATTCTTGCCCGCAACTCTTTGGCGAGTGACTGGAGTTTGTCAAACTCCCATGAGTCTGGGGCAAAGAAGACGGGGTGGAATGTCCCAGCACCTATATGACCGATCCGTACGCCGTAGAGGTCAGGAACTTGGGCGCACACCTCATTGATCATTTGGCCGGCTGCCTCCATACAAGGGACCATGGCGTCAAGTGGGCCGTCCATGACTCCTCCGAACAGTGGAAAGAGGCCCAGCTCCTGTATTGGAGTCTTCTCGTCACCCACACTTTGATCGTCGCGGAAACCCATAAAGCCTTGGAATTCATCTCGCGACATCGCCGTTGTTTGGGTTGATCCTTGCTCCCGGGCAATTTTGAAGATTGCTTCAAGTTTTGCCTCGGCTTCGACCGTCGTGAACCCATCTGTGCCTACCAAGATCACAGCGCTGGACGACTCGTTTGTGAAGCCGCCTAGTTCTAGGAACTGTTGGTCCATTAACTCCATGAGGTACGGTGGGGGCACGCCCTGTCGGTAGAGTTGCGCTACTATCCTTCCGGCTGCTTCGACGCTGGGCACAAAGGCGACACCCCAACTACTGTTTTGAGGCTTAGGGACCAGCCGAAGGCGAATGTTAGTGATGACCCCAGCCATGGCTTGGAAACCGGCGAAGAACCAGGTCAGATCGACACCACAGGGTCTGCGGTGTGATCTGGTTCCTGTCTGTACGATCTCTCCAGTCGGCAGTACGACTTCGAATCCCATTATGTAGTCGCCAGGCTTGCCTGAATGGGGATCCACGGATCGCCCACTCGTATTCATGCTAGCTAGTCCGCCCCAAGTAACAGGGCCGACGAATTCTGGGTAGGCAAACCCTCTGGGCTCCAAAGTCTTGTTCAGCACTGCCTCTGATACCGCAGGGCCGATCTCCACGTACCCCGAATCGTAAGAGGGGCGAATCCAGTTCAGCCGCCGCAGGTCCAGAACAATTGAACCTGGAGGCTCAGGCCTTGTGATATCGAGCGCGACCCAACCTGTTCCCTGACGGACATAGATAGGTACGTGTTTCTCGTTGGCCTTCTTAAGGATAGCCGAGATTTCTTCAGCGCTTTCCACTTGGACCAAAGTGATGGGTTCCGTTTGTTTGTAAGACTTTGGTATGCGTACGGTTTTGTAGGTCACCCCGCGAATTATTGGGTCAGGGGTCGTTTGACGGATCCGATTGGGATCGATGAGACCGTCGAGGAAACCTGGTGGCGCTATTTCGGCCAAAGAACTCTCCTAGGTTTTGGTGAGGTGTTTCAGTTACCGGGCGTTGGGTTGGATGGTCCGTCCGCTGCCCGGTGTGGCTGAGGGAACGGGTTGAGTATAACGGAAGCAATGGCTCTAAATCGCCTGGGTCGCAAGTAGCAGCGTAGTACGCGAAGCGCTAAGGTTGCCTTAAATGCAGGGTTCAAGGCTCCGATTTTTCTTAGTACAGCGATTCCTTACTACGCTTCAGTTTAGGGATTATCGCTACCTTTGGCTGAGCAGTCTTTCAGCTAGCTCTGCAGCGTGGGCACTAATCGTCGCGAGAGGTTGGCTCGTTTACGATATTTCAGGGTCTTCGGCCTGGGTTGGGGTTACCACCTTTGCGGCTATGATCCCACTCTTCATCGTCCCTCCGGTTGCGGGGTTTCTTGCGGACAAGCTCGAGCGCCGAAGACTTCTGACATACGTTTTCACAATCCAGCTAATTCACAATGCTATTTTGGCCGCGTTAGCCCTCACGAGTGTCATCGACCCGTGGCACCTAGTAGCCCTTGCCTTTGTCAATGGCAGTGCGAGGGCCTCGCAGATGCCAGTTACCCAGGCGTTGTTGCCTAATCTAGTTCCCCCAAAGCATCTGCTCAATGCTATCGCGTTGAACTCAGCAACGATGCACGGCTCCCGACTCGTTGGCGCCGGCTTGGTTGCTCCTCTGCTGGCCACCGTGGGTGCAGGGCCAGCATTCGTGTTGTGCTCGGGTTTTTACGTAGCGGCTCTTATTTTCAGCCGACGTATTGAGTCGACCTCGACAGGTGAGATAAGAATAGACGAGAGTCCGTTCGAGAGCTTCACTGCAGGACTTCGTTATGTTTTACGGCATCGACTGGTGCGCGCTCTGGTTGTCGTGGTCTTTCTCCATTGCGCCCTGACGATGTCATTTGAATCTCTCCTGCCAGTGCTTTCGGAAGAAGATCTGGGGGCTGGTGACGGTGGATTCAGTTATCTGATGATGGCGCTTGGGGCTGGGTCATTGGTTGGAGTACTGGGCCTGGCCACATTGCAGAACCCCTCAGTACGGGGGCGCCTGCTGATTGTGACTGGGGTAGTGAGCGGAATTAGTCCTATCGGCCTAGCGCTATCGAATAATTTGGCACCGGCGCTTGTTGGCGCTGCGGTTATGGGTGGATCGCAGGCCGCGTTTATGGCGATCACAGCTGCATTTTTGCAGGCAATTGTCCCTGACGCGATCCGGGGGCGTGTTATGAGTGTATATCTGCTCAGCATCGGTGGGGTGATGGCATCGTCCAATCTGATTACCGGTGCTCTCGCCGACTCAGTTGGCGCACCGCTACTCCTCATCGTGTCCGGCCTAGCCTTCGTCGTCGTAATTGGGTTGAGCATGACCGACGTCACGTTGCGTCGACTCTTCACCAAGGGCGAGGTTGCTGGCAAGGCCTAAAAGATCAGCTATCGAGAGCTTAAGAGGCGCATACAGTTATAAGGAAGGAATCTATGACTACTCAACAACGGCCTGACGACTCCGAGATCAGTCCCAGATTTCGAGAGATCACCGAGGAGGTGCTTTTCGGAGACGTTTGGGAACGACCTATCCTTTCTCCCCGCGAGCGTAGCATTGTTGTATTGTCGGCTTTGACTGCTCAATACAGAGGGGATCAGCTCAAGCGGCACATCAGGCGAGGACTTAAGAACGGTTTGACAAAGGAAGAGATGGGGGAGATTTGGCTCCAGCTTGCCTTCTATTCGGGGTGGCCGGTTGTTGCCAACGCTATGGGCATGGCCCGTGAGGTTTTCGCGGAGCAACATTCGGACTAGGATTCCGTTGACTCTAGGAGGCTAGCCGAGTCCTCTGTCTACCGATCGGGGAAGAGTTTCATGCCAGGTGTGTGCCACTCCATTGTGACCACACGCTTCAGCCCAGACTCGCAAATGTAGAGCGTTGAGAATTCGGGTCCGCCGAATGCCAGGTTGGTAAGCCGCTCGTCAAGAGGTTCGATGGAATCAGTCCAAGTCCCCTTGGCGTCAAAGACGGTGATTGTGCCGCCATAGTGACCACAGACGAGGAGGTTGTCGGCCGCGTCAAGGGCAAAACCATCGGGAGCATGACCTTTGGGGAGCTGGGCGTGCCTGCGTCGGGGCCCCAAATTCCCTGGTGCGATGATTTCGTGTGCCCAGATCAAACTAGTCGCGGACTCCGCGACTAGCAAAGTGCCGCCATCTTTGGTAATGCCGATCCCATTCGGGAATACATATCCGGTACTCGTGCGAACAAGCTCACCGCCGGCCGAATAGAAGTAGATATGACCAGGTTCGTGGTTATTGCGGAGGCCACCATGGGGGTCGGTGAAGTAGAGGTTCATCTCTGCGTCGAAGACGAGATCGTTGCAGGACCCGAATGTTGGGTTTTCGATGCGGCGTTCCGTCTCTCCCGAATCCAGGTCGATTCGTTCGACCCAACCCGGCTCGACCCCGCCGTTGTTCGTGACCCAGAGAGCGCCGTCTGGGGCGATGGTAGCTCCGTTGGGGTGGCCGCCTGTCTTACTCAAAATAGACGATCCGCCGTCTGGGCTAATCTTGGTTACCTGGCCACCCATAATCTCGACCACGTATAGGTTCCCGTCGCGATCGAAGCAAGGGCCCTCGGGGAATTCTAGGCCGGTTGCGAAAATATTTAAGTGGGGCTTCATCGTATGGCTCCGTCGACGATCTAAGCGATATTTGTAACGTCCTCGCGCCAGGGCAGCCAAATGGGACACATGTGGTTGTCGGAAAGAAACAACTGCCGCACCACGCTAGCCAGGCCGCTTGGGTCTCTGATCAC
>CAZUGG010000101.1:0-9963 GCA_964619905.1 uncultured Dehalococcoidia bacterium | reverse complement strand
AGAATGCAGGACTGGCTGCCACCGAATACAGAAGGCGGAGGGATGAGGTGAAAGGTGACAATCGCGCTCGTGGGATCATCACCGCCGTGCTCAACCGACGCCTCTTCAACACCAGACTCGCCGACCGGGACCGGCGCCAGTTCTCCCAGGATCACGTCAAAGAGGCCGCGCTCCGGGCCCTCGAGTACGCCTTCTTCCCCCTGCACATGGAGCCAGAAGTAACGCTGCTTGTCTACAGTCGCCCATACCTAAACCAGATCGAAACAGCACGGCAAATTGCCCTCAACCTTCCGGCCGACATGTCATTGATCATCAAGGAGCACCCCGCTGCTCTTGGGAAACGAAAGTCCAGCTACTACAGGAAGTTGCTAGACATCCCGAACGTACGACTTGCAGACCCCCGCATGAATATCTCGCTGCTGTTGGACTCGGCAAAGCTCGTGGCTACCATTGCAGGATCCGCAGGGCTCGAGGCGGTGGTCCGACGCAAGCCAGTTCTCCTCTTCGGCCATACACCATTCGAGATTCTCCCGGATTCAATGGTGAGAAGAGTAGGCGCTTTAGAAAACCTTGCCGAATTGATCCGGGATCTACGGAACAACCACGCGCACGATGAAAATGCCCTCAAAGCTTACTTCGCTTCGGTCATGAGCAGGTCGATCCCGGTCAACTTTTATACCCGTGTTTTGGGTCGATCTGGGATTTCCCTAGCACAATCGAATATCTCTCGCGAGGATGAGATCGAGTTGCTAGCAAATTACACCCTGGAAACCATAGCGGGGATGGCCACTATCAATAATTCGCAACAAGATCCTCTCAACAACCCCTAGCTTTTGACCTCTTAAATGACGCCGGTAACAAGCCATCAACTGAGTGAGCCACGGCACCCAGCCATCCTCTATCTTTCGAGTTCAACGCTGCCCTCTCGCTCCGCGAATTCCATGCATGTCATGAAGATGTGCCAGGCCTTCGTGCAAGAGGGTTCCGCCGTCAAGCTAATCGGGAGAAAGCCGCCAGGCGATTCCCGTCTAGACGGATCTTTCTGGCAGCACTACGGCATTCATGACCAGTTCCCCCTGAAACGGCTCCCTGCCTACAAATTGCTGCGCGATTACGACTACGACCTCCGAGCGACCTCAACGGTGCTACGCACACGACCCAAGGTTGTATATGCTCGGAATCTTCGGGCTGCCGCAGCGACATCGCTGCTAGGTTATCCACTCATCTTCGAGGCCCACGCTCCTCCACAAACAAAATCCGAGCATTGGTTCTTGAGACGCGTACTGTCCGGCAAGGGCTTCCGTCTTATGGTTGTTATCTCTAATCGCCTCAAAGAATTGATGCTGGAGCAAACGGACGGACTCGTTCAGCCAGAACGAATCACAGTGCTGCCGGACGGGGTCGATTTTGAACGATTCAATGACCTGCCCAGTTCGGCCGATGCCCGAAACTGGCTAGGACACCCCCCCGAAAGATTCACTGCCGGGTACGTGGGCCATCTCTACCCAGGTCGCGGCATCGAGTTAATAGTAGAACTTGCGCGACGCCACCCAGTAATCAGATTCGAGGTTGTTGGCGGAGATGCCATATCTGTTGCCAATAGACGCAATCGCCATGCAGATTTGGACAACATCGAGTTTAGAGGATTTGTTGAAAACAGCGAAATACCAATCCGCTTAGCAGCATGCGATGTGCTCCTAATGCCATTTCAGAAGCAGGTCTCCACGACAGCGCTTGGTACGGGCAACACCGCAGAGTGGATGAGTCCCATGAAGATGTTCGAGTACTTGGCCTCAGGTCGGCCGATCCTGTCTAGTGACCTTTCGGTCCTAAGAGAAGTCCTGACCGAAAACAATTCGTTCCTTCTTCCACCCGCAGATGTCGGTGCCTGGAGCACCACCCTCACCGAGCTAGAAAAAAAACCAACTTCTGGATTAGCTCGCTCAAGTCAAGCTCGTTTGGACGTACAACGCTACACATGGCGTGGTCGCGCTAGATCTGTATGCCAGGCCCTCAAAGAACTTGGCCCCTCCACCCATTGACCAATGTTAATCTCCGAAACCCTTGGTTGTTTAAACGGCCAGGAGTCTTACAATCTATCCCACGTTCCTCAGCATTTCTTGCACAACTTTGACTCCGCTAAGAGATAGCGCGCGGTGAAACAACAGTCTCCCAACGCACAAGTACCGGACGGCGGAGCGGAGGACCCGCAACGAGGTCTCTCTATGACTTCCTTCATCCGACGCATATTCCGCCGCTATCCCTGGCTCTTGGTGGGAACCATTCTGGTCACAGTCGCTTCCGGTTTTCTGGATGCAATGGGTCTGGCGCTGATCATACCTATGGCGGAGTTTCTGGCTGGAACTGACCCATCTCCAACCAACCCGGTGCTTAAACAGATCAAGTCGACCTTCGAATTCGTAGGTATCGATTACACGTTGCGATGGACTGTGCTCGTCATCATCGGCGTAATGAGCCTCCGTGGCTGTGGTCTTTTCGCCAGGCATTGGCTCACCGCCAAGACCGCAGCCCGCTATGAGTATGACGAGAAAATGCAGGCTTACACATCGGTACTCAATGCCGATTGGCTATTCATTGCTTCGCAGCGAGGTTCTGATGTAATAGCTGCAATTGTTACGGAGGGCCAAAGAGCTGGTCGACTCCTCGCCTCGACCGCCGGCTTTTTGGCCTCAGCGTTCCTAGTCGTTTTCTATATCGTGCTTACGCTAATCGTTTCTTGGGAAACGACCCTAGTTGCCTCGATTGGCCTTATCGCAATCGTAGCCATCTACCGCAAGCTAGTCATCATGGCTCGCTCGCTTGGAACCCAACGAACCCTAGTGAACAGTGAGTTGCTGCAGGAATTGTCCGAGGGCGTCGCTAGCGCAAAAGCCATAAAAAGCTCCGGCATCGAGGACCGGGCTGTGAAACGTATAGAGCCAATCGCAACTCGACTGGCCCGGATCGACATTCGTCTAGGCGTCAACGAAGGTGTCCTGGCCTCCACCTACGACCTTGCATTCATCGGGTTTATGGCCGGCGGCTTGCTGGTTTCCATCCGATACCTCGATATCTTGGCTTCTTCCGCCTTATTGTTCGCACTGCTTTCCTGGCGCATCTTCCAACAGGCCAGAATGGCACAATCTAGCCTCCAGGGGGCAAGCAAAAACTTATCCGCTGCGGAAAGACTTCACGAGTTAGCCGTTCAGGCGAGTCAACATCTGGAGTCATCTGGAGAGAAGCACTTTAAACACTTAGAACGGAGTATCGATTTCCGCGATGTGTCGTTTGGGTATAAGCCCGGAGCAACCATTATCCACGACATCTCACTATTAATCCCTGCGCGCTCTACGGTCGCGCTCGTAGGGGCATCGGGGACGGGGAAAACAACATTGATCGACATGCTTGTAGGACTACTCCCCCCTAGAAAGGGAAGCATTCTCTTAGATGCCGTCCCTATCGGGAACTACGACATTCGTTCCTGGAGGGCCAACCTCGGATATGTGGCCCAGGGCGGGGTACTCTTCCACGACACAATCAGAAACAACATAGCGTGGGGTAAACCAGGCGCCACGGATAGCGAGATCCAGGGTGCCGCCAAGAAAGCACACGCCCACGAATTCATTGACGCACTCCGGGACGGTTACAGCACCGTCATCGGCGATCGGGGTTCACAGCTGTCTGGTGGCCAGCGACAACGAGTCGCCCTAGCGCGAGCCCTCATCGGCAACCCTACTCTGCTCATTATGGATGAAGCGACTAGCGAACTAGATATCGATTCGGAACGAAATATCCAGAAGACGCTCGACTCACTGCACGGGACGATGACTATAGTGCTAGTGGCACACCGACTCTCTACGGTGATGTCCTCGGACCTCATCTATTTCCTGACGGATGGCACCATATCCGAACAAGGCAGCCCCAGCGAGCTGATTGCAAAAAAAGGCGACTTCTATCGCCTTCACCAGGCCACGTTTGAGCAACCTAACCCTGGTTCTGCTAACGCCAACGATTAACTCGCCTTGGCCTTTGGCGACTCCTCCACAAACGCAGCAATTCTGTTTGA
Organism: uncultured Dehalococcoidia bacterium; assembly: GCA_964619905.1. Lineage (GTDB taxonomy): Bacteria > Chloroflexota > Dehalococcoidia > SHYB01 > SHYB01 > DAOUKH01. The sequence goes on along the minus strand of CAZUGG010000101.1, from coordinate 5,897 downwards.
CGCCCTTTGGGGCCGATGCTAGAGTGAGCCCCCTTCAGGGGGGCATCAACCGGTGGAGCGAGAGATTCTGGTGGGGGGCATTGGCGGTCAGGGAGTTCAACTCGCCACCAAGCTGCTAGCTCAAGCCCTCAATGCTGAGGCGAGGAGCGTTATGCACTTCGCGGCCTTCGGCGGAACAATGCGGGGCGGCAACGTCGAATGCACCGTGGTTGCTGGGACGGAGGAGCTTCGGGCACCGCCTATCATTCCCGAGGCTTGGATGGTCATCACAATGCACCCGAACACCATCCCCGTCGTACGACCAAAGGCCCGGTGCGGCGGGCTCTTCCTGGTCAACAGCGGCGTGATTGAAGAAGCCACCGCCCCAGAGCAAGTTACGCTCGTCCAGATTCCAGCCACGAAGCTAGCCGAGGACCGAGGCAACTTGCAAGGAGCCGCGATGGTCATGATTGCCGCAGCAAGCCAAGCGACGGGGCTGGTTTCTGTGCAGCAGCTGGAAAATGCCCTAGAGGCCCTGACCCCGCCTTATCGACGCAACTCTATTAAGAAGAACATTGACGTGATGCAAGCTGGCGCAGCTTACGCCGAAGAGAACCTCATGTCGCTTGGCGTTCAAGCGTGGGCGCCCGTTCAGGCATAACAGGGGCAGACATTGCCGAAGGCTATTGGCTCGGTCAAGATCGACATCGAACTCTGCAAGGGCTGCGACCTCTGTGTACAGGTTTGCCCCGTGCAAGTTCTCGAGATGTCAGCCTCTTTGAACAAGTTGGGGTACCGATACCCGACACTGCACGACGGCTGCACAGGTTGCGAGATGTGTGCTCTGATTTGTCCGGACTTCTGCATCACTGAAGTGTACCGAAACACTCCCATAGCAAGAAATAACTAGACAAGGAATGGCAAAAAAACAGCTCTCGGACGGTAGCAAGGCGATCGCTCAGGCCGCGATCGCCGCCGGTTGTCGCTTTTATGCAAGTTACCCCATCCAGCCTAATACCCACCTGATCGAGGCCATGGCCAAGGAAATCGGTGCCGCTGGCGGCGTTCAGATCAATGCCGAGAGCGAAGGTGAGGCAATCAGCATGGTCTGGGGAGCCGCCGCCACGGGGTCCCGCGCAATGTGTTCCACGACTGCCACCGGGATGAGCCTGATGCAAGAGGCTATGTCAGAGATGTTCGCGGCGCAAATCCCTTATGTATTCGTCCACATGTCACGCGGACAGACCGAATATCGTATCGGGACTAGGGGGGGAGGCCACGGCGAGTATCGCTATATTTCCTATGCCCCTCATACGGTCCAAGAAGCTTACGACTTAACCCGGCTCGCTTTCTACAATGCGCACAAGTTCACCACGCCCGTACTCTTGCAATCAGACTATGTGCTATCGCATACAGTCGAGGCGGTCGACTTTGTGGACCTCGACGAGTCCGATCTGCCGAACCTCTCCGACCGGGCTATCGACGGAGCCCGCGGAAGAGTGCCTCGAGTCAACTCCTTCCTGTTCGGTACTCGCACCCGTGATGAAATGCGGAAGGCCCGTGAGGAGGAAGGCGGCTATGGAGGGCATCAGGAGCGCTCCCTCGACCGTATCGCCTACCTGGAATCTGTAGTTCCCCCCCTGGCTGAAACGGGGCATCTCGACAATGCCGATCTTGTTGTGATTGCATTCGGGTACGTGGCTCGTTTCGTAAAATACGCAGTCAAGCTCCTCCGAGATGAAGGGTTGCGGGTCGGCTTTGTACGCCCGATTACTTTATGGCCGTTCCCCAAAGAGGCTGTAACTGAGGCGGCCAAACGCGCCAAGCACATCGCGGTGTTCGAACTCAACGGGGGGCAGATGGTGGATGATGTCCGCCTAACTGTCCTAGGCACTGTACCAGTCGAGTTCATTGGCCGTATCAGCCAGGACTCGTCAGGATTCGGTATAGGAAAAGCTATCGAGATTCCAGAATTGACAGCGAAAATCCGCGAGACCTACGAAAGAATGGCACCTGTAGGTGCCTAGGAGCCGATCATGGCCCAATCCAAGCAAGATATTAAGCAGAAACTCCAACGAGTCTGGTCTCTACCCAAGCTCGACACTCTCAATACCGCTGCGCCTCACCACATGTGCCCAGGGTGTGGCGAACCAATGGCCTACCGCATGATCGCAGAAGTGATGGAGGATCTGGAACTACGAGAGAACACCGTCCACGTAGCCGGCATAGGTTGCTACGGGGCCCTCGACGGCATTCTGAACGTCGATCGCATTAACGCCCTGCACGGCCGGGCCCCCTCGATGGCGACAGGAGTGAAGCGAATGCTTCCTGACCGATTCGTCCTCACCATTCAGGGGGATGGAGATCTTATCAGTGAAGGGATCGCTGAAGCGATCCACTGTGCTGCCCGAGGCGAGAAGTTCACCATCGTCTGCCTCAACAACACGGTAAATGGTGAAACCGGAGGGCATATGACGGCGGCAACCATCGTCGGCCAGAAAACCAAGAGCACCTTGCAGGGCCGGGACGCTGACGTGCACGGTCACCCAGTAAAGATGGCAGAGCTATTGGCGCAACTCGATGGTACGGTCTACTCAGCAAGAGGCTCGGTACATTCACCCGTGGCCATCAACCGTACTAAGAAGATGCTCCGCAGGGCTTTCGAGGCACAGTTAGACGGCAATGGCTTCTCTTACATCGAGATCATGACCATGTGTCCGACAGGCTGGTTCATGGAAACCTGGGAGGCTCCACAATACATGGAGGACACACTTACCAAGTATTTCACTCTTGGTGAGTTCAAAACTTCGAGTCCTGTGGCCACGGCCTAGCTGATAACCCTGCCATGCTGATGGAAGGCCTAACGGTCCTCGACCTTACGCAAGGAATCACGGGGCCATTTTGCACCAAACAACTTGCCCAGTTTGGCGCAGACGTCATCAAGATCGAACCACCAGACGGTGATGAAGCTCGTCGGATTGGCCCATTCCCAGGGGACACGCCTCATCTGGAAAAGAGCGCACTTTTCCTCTTTCTAAATGACCGCAAGCGAAGTGTCCTCCTAGACACTCGAACCGAGGAGGGTCGCAAGGCAGTCGCCCGGCTCGGTCGACACGCGGACGTCTTGGTAGAAAGCGCAGGGCCTGGCGTCCTCGACAGCCTAGGCCTTTCCTTTCATAGCATTTCGAAGTCAAACCCCCGACTTGTCTACCTTTCTATCAGCAACTTCGGCAAATCGGGGCCTCAACAGGATTGGAAAGGCTCAGACCTCGTATTTCAAGCGATGTGCGGCCCTATGTTCAACCTAGGTGATCCTCAACGTGAGCCACTAAAACTTGCAGAGAATCAAGGGCTCTACTACGCAGGCAACATCGCCGCGGTCGGCCTTGTCGCAGCGGTTTTGTCCGCACGGCTAAGAGGGTGCGGTTCGTACATGGACTTCTCCATAGCCGAAGCGTTGGCTTGCAACCCAGAGGTCCGGTTCCCCAACTATTCGTACAGCGGGGAGCCCTCGAAGCGTCTTGGTAACGACGTTTTTGGACCCTATCTAGTAGGCGGCTACCCATGCAAAGACGGCTACATCGCTGTGCAGGGTGTGGGAAGGGGTGAGGCGTGGTGGCCTCGAATCTTCGAGATGATCGGCAAGCCGGAACTCATTGGAGCACCCAAGTTCGCGAACCGAGAGTCCCGCATTGCTCACTTCGATGAGTTCCGCGTAATTTGGTACGAGTGGCTCCACAATCACACGCGGGAAGAGATCTTCGACGCCGCTGCCGAGGCTAGATTCCCAGTGGCCCCCGTGTACACGGTGGAAGATATGTTGGAGGACCCACATCTTGCCGAGCGCGGGTTCATCAGAACAACACATCACCCAGCAGCAGGAAATCTCCTCACACCAGGCCTGCCGTTCCAACCAGACGGGCAAGCAGGAGAAATAGGCCGAGCCCCTTTACTTGGTGAGCATACGGGCGAAGTACTAGCTAAGTTTGGCATCAAGGTCGGCAAAGTTGATAACCCTAGGGCGACTACATCGTCATGAACCCACTTCCACTTCACGGCTTCAGAGTCATCGAGCTCGCCGAAGGCTGGGCTGGGCCCTTTGCCGCAGAGATCCTCGCTTTCCTTGGCGCCGAGGTGATTAAAGTCGAGGCCATCCAGCGCATGGATCATACCCGAGGGCCTCTTATAGCAGCCGAGGGCCTCGACAGTTACCCCCGCAAGGGGGCCCCAAAACGGCCATACGATCTCAATGCTCCTTTTGTCAGCACGAACCGCAATAAACTCAGCGCCACAATCGACCTTGGCTCAAAACAAGGTTTGGACGCATTTTACCGACTCGTGGAGGTCAGTGATGTAGTTCATACCAACATGGTTACGGGTGTTCCAGAGAAGCTCGGCGTAGGGTACTCCCAACTACGGGGGATCCGCCCCGACCTGGTTTACACAAGTGTCTCCGGCTTCGGTGTGACCGGACCATATCGCAACCGCGTGACCATGGGGGGAGCTATGGACGGATTCGCTGGCTATTCATGGCTGCGCCACTACCCCGACTCCACGCCAGACACGGCAAGCTACAGTACCCACACTGATACTGTCACTGCGGTTACAGCGGCGATGGCGGCGGTAATGGGACTTTATCGGCGAACCCTAACGGGCCAGGGCCTATTCCTTGAGATTGCAGGGGTCGAGGCATCTATTACCCATATTGGAGAACTCATCCTTGATCTCTGCTTGAACGGACGGGTTCCTAACTCCGTTGGTAATGGAAACCGAGACGAAGCTCCTCACGGTGCCTATCCTTGCACCGGGGAGGATGTATGGATCGCGATTTCCATCTCTACCGACGAGAACTGGACCAGGCTGGTTGAAGCCCTAGGAGCCCCCCCATCTCTAAGCAAAAAGTCCTGGTCTAGGAACGAAGGCCGAGTTGCGCATCGTCAGGCTGTCGATGCTGCTCTGGGCGCGGTTACCTCGGGCCTGGATGGCCCCAGCCTCATGCGCCGTCTTCAAGCAGCGCGCGTCCCAGCAGGTATCGTTCGCACGCAACACGAGATCTTCCATGATGAACAGTTCCGCGGGCGGGGCCTTTTCCAGAACGTGCAACTAGGGGACCAAGGCCTTTGGGAGCTAACTACCTCACCGTGGCTTTTCGACGGACAGCGTATGGGCGTTCGGTTACCGCCACCATCGCTCGGAAACCACAATGAATACACGTTCTCCGAGCTGCTCGGCTTCAGTCGCAACCTCGTCAAAACCCTGCGCGCTGAACACGTCATCGGCGAAGAGCCCCTAGCCTTTGATCTTTAGGGGGCTGCTAGTACCGAGAAAGTTGTTACTGCTCGTTGGCAATCACCGATGTGCTTACCCCAATCCACCGCAGGGCCACCACAGGCGACGGTCCAAATCAAATTGCCTTGGGTCAAGAAGCGCTGGAGGAAACGCACCTCTTGAGCACTCGAAACACCCCCGGTGTGCTCCGTCAAGATAGAAGGTTGATCGTCGTCTGCAAAATACCTATTTATACGGTTTATCAATGAAAAGCTTACGAATGCTTCTCTTGTTCGGTCGAGTGAGGCATCAACAAAAGATTCAAGCCCGCCTGCGTGAGCTGGCTCCACTGTGACCGCGACGCTGGGCTCCAGGACGCCATCTCGGGCGGGAAATCCAGCGACGAACAGTAGCACCCCCTGTGCGAGTGTGTCGGAGCCCTCAAGCGCCTGGCGTACCATAAGTGACTTACCCCCAGGTTCAGAGATTCGACCTCCACGCCAGCTGGATGGGATCTCCATACTGAAGAGGCGATTAGTATCGGAAACAGTAATGGCGAGGGGCGTCGCAGAAGGTACCGGCCGCAGGGCCGACGAAATGCAGGCGCCAGTAAAGACCATAACCATGGCCGAAGATGCGCAACTTCCAAA
>CAZUGG010000100.1:0-2917 GCA_964619905.1 uncultured Dehalococcoidia bacterium | reverse complement strand
GAAAACGCTCGCCATCGAGTTGGCACCACACGGCATCCGGGTCAACTGCGTCGGACCAGCCTCGATCAACGCACCCGAAGGGAATTCCCGGCTGCCTCAGTGGCGAATGGATGAGATGGCCAAGTCCATCCCCATGGGGCGACTCACTGAACCCGAAGATGTTGCCGGCATAGCAGTTGCCTTAGCTTCAAACCTCGCATCCTTCGTAACAGGTCAGATCGTGATGTGCGACGGCGGGCTCGCCTGCACATCGTCCCGCCCGCCAATGCCGGTTGACATACCAATGGCACCGAAGGACTACGATAAGAAGTTTAGCTAGTGTCTATACCTAATGAACCCCTTAGGAAGAGGCATTATTCCTTCGGCGTAGGATTAACTGGCATCTCGAACCAATCGCGTTCCCGGGTGAAGAGCACGATGTGATCGGGGAAGGCTGTAACATGAACCCGATGTCCAATCTCGAAAACGCGAGTCGAATGCTGGACGCTGCGCACGCGCCCGCCCGAAGGTAATTGAACCGTGTAGACGTTGTCGGCCCCCTTGAATTCGCGTTCGACCACAACTCCTTCGCCTTGCCTATCCGTAATGATGTCCACATCGTCGGGTCTGAGCAGCAGCTCCAACGGTGCCTCAGGAGCGGAACCCGTCACAGGAAACATACCAAGCTCCGAATGGACCCTTCCGTCTGAAAGTTCAACCGGTAGGAAGTCAGCCTTGCCAACAAAACCAGCGGTGAACCTGCTCGACGGCTTGTGGTAAATATTGTCTGGCGTGTTGACCTGTTCAAGACGCCCTTCGTTCAAGATTAGAACGCCGTCAGCCAAACTGAACGCCTCCTCCTGATCATGCGTAACGATCACGGCCGTCGCGCCTCGATTAGAGAGGATCGACTTAACCTCACGTCGCATAACCGCCCGCAGGCCGGCATCGAGGCTTCCAAAAGGTTCATCCATCAGCAACACCAGAGGTTGAGGCGCCAGAGCTCGGGCGAGAGCCACACGTTGCTGTTGTCCTCCAGACAGTTGATGCGGATAGCGGTTTACGTACTCCGCCATTCCAACCCGATCAAGCTCCGCTTCGGCGAAGCGACGTTTGTTACCGGTACGTATCCCCTGAATTCCATACATTACATTCTGCAGTACAGTCAGATGAGGAAAGAGGGCAAACTGCTGGAAGATCATCGAAAGGCCGCGTTTCTCCGGAGGGACCCACCGGTCTCGCGAAGCGACTAACTCTCCTCCCACCCTAATCTTTCCGGCATCGGGAGCTTCGAAGCCCGCGATCAGTCGTAGAGTCGTTGTCTTGCCGCAACCACTGGGGCCGAGGACAGCGAGCACCTTACCAGCATTGAGAGTGAAGGATAGGCCTGCAACCGCCGGTCCTGCCGATCCAGGATAGGTCTTGGTAACGTCCTCCACGGAGATCACTGGGTTACTTGAGAAGCGTCGACCTTTCAAAGGAAATGCATCTGAAACCGAATTGGTCGTTTCCATATCGTTGCGGGCACCGAACCGCCTCTCACCGAGCCTAGCAAACGCGCTTGTTTCGAGCAAGAAATATCTACCTCTCTTTAGTTTCCCTGTCGCGTTCCCGCATGAGCAGCACCGCGACAGGGAGGACCGACACGGTTATAAGCAATAGCCCCGGCAGGGCTGCACGAGCGAAGAAGCCCTCGTCGGCAGCAGACCACATTTCTGTAGCTAATGTGTCAAAACCAGTCGGTGCGAGCAAAAGCGTCGCCGGGAGTTCCTTCATAGCCGTGAGAAAGACCAGCGAAATGGCGACGACCAATCCTGGGCGCAGGAGCGGCAGAGTGACACCAAACATCACTTTGAGCCAGGAGCGGCCCAAGCTCCGCGCCGCCTCTTCCAACGACGGGCTTACTTGCAGCAGTGAGGTGCGAACGGCACCGAGCGCCAGTGGCAGAAATAGAACTACATAGGCAAAGAGGAGAAGCCAAATTGTCTGATATAAAGGCGTTGCGAAGTTCGCGCCGAAAAAGACAAGGGCGAGAGCAACGACTAGACCAGGCATGGCAAAGCCAAGATAGGCTGCTCCCTCCAAAAGCCGTGAGCCCAAGCTGTCGAATCTTACGGCAAGCACCCCTATGGGAAGTGCCGCTCCAAGTGTCGCGAATGCCGCAAGTGCGGAGACATAAAGCCCGTTGCCAACCGCTCCCCCTAGAAACGCAAAGTCGTCGCCATTAATGATCCCCTGTGTTAGCCAATACAAAAGGACCGAACTTGGCAAGCCAAGTGTGGCGAGGACCACTCCCCCGACCAAAAGCAAACTAGGCCAGCGCCAAGAGCCCAGTTGTAATGTACTTGCTAAGCGCCGGGAACCTAAGCCTCCCGAATGATAAACACTTCGTCCCCGAAAAGTTCGTTCCACAACTATAAGAACGACAGTGCTCGCCATGAGCAGTAACGCCAACACTGACGCTAGAACACGATCGAACGAGGCCTCGTACTGCACAAAGATGACTCGCGTGAACGAGTCGAAACGCAAGAGAGAAACCGCACCGAAATCACTTAGAGTGTAAAGCGCTACCAGTAGCGAACCTGCTCCTATGGCGGGTTTGAGCTGGGGGAGGATTACGCTCCAAAAGGTGCGCCACGATCCTCGACCAAGGCTCCGACTAGCCTCTTCCATAGACGCATCCATGCCCCAGAGAGCTGCCCGCAACGTGAGCAGAACGTAGGGATATGTAAACATAGTCAGCACAAGCCAGGCTCCAACGAAGCCCGTAAGATCCGGGAAACGGGCGATCCCGGTGGGGCCTTCCAAGGATTGCTGCAGCAATCCTTTGGTGCCAAAAGCTGAGATGAAAGCGTAGCCGCCAACATCCGTGGGCACGACTAACGGGATTACCGTCAAGACCGACCACAACCTTCGCAACGGAAGATCGGTCCTAACC
>CAZUGG010000099.1:0-13316 GCA_964619905.1 uncultured Dehalococcoidia bacterium | reverse complement strand
TCATGGCCGCGAAGGCCCCCGACGCCCCGGCGGCACCATCTCCCAGGTAGACGGCGTCCACCGACGACTGGTCCGCATCGGGATAGCCACGGACAAGCGTGTGCCCAGCTGTGCACTCCACCTGCACGCCGAACGAACGATAGTTCTTGTAGGGCCCATTAAGTCCATAGCCAGGCATGCGAACAGCGATCAGATCTGGACGCACCTTGCGCAGGTCTTCGTAGGTGAGGTCTAGCTTCTCGATGGTGCTAGGCACATTGTTCTCAATGAATACATCGGCTGTACGAAAGAGGTCGTCGACCACCGCTCGGCCCTCGGGGCGAAGCATGTCGACGGTCATACTGAGCTTGTTGCGACCATGACTCTGGAAGATCGGGTACCGATTCCAGGGGTTTTCCCCAGGTTCCCAATCGGGGTAGGAGTATCCCCAATCCTTTCGTAGACGGGGCATGTCCGGGGGTGGGTTGGCAAGTCGGCCTCGCGTATTGGGCTGCATCGTGTACGTCGACTCAATTCGAATGACCTCGGCGCCCCAGTCGGCAAGCAGCATGGTCGCGTGAGGCCCTGCCCAAACGATAGTCAGATCGAGGACCCGAATTCCTTCAAGTGGCAACCTCACTCAGGCTACCCCCTCGCGGCGAAGCCCAGCCAGATCCTCAAGCGAAAGCCCAAGCAGGCCGCACAGAACCTCGACGTTATGTTGCCCCAAGAGCGGAGCCGCCTTGGTCTGGCGCCGGGGGCTGCCGTACATGATGAAAGGTCTCGCCACCTGGGCCACATCGCCAGCAACAGGGTGCGACACCGTTTCCCACATGCCACGGTCGCTAAATACCGGATCCTTAAGCAGGTCCGATGAGTCGTACAAGGGGCCTGACGGGATTTGATGTGCCTGCGCAATCTGAAAGAGTTCACGTTTCGTATGCTGCAGCGTGAAGGGCAATAGGTACTCGTCAAATTCATCCGATGCCGTTGGCCGAGACCTAGCCATCGGGCTAGAAAAGCGTGCATCCTCGAGAATCTCAGGGTGCCCCATCATGCGGGCCATATTCTCAATTTTTCCCTCGCCAGCCATGAAATGAATATACCCATCGCCACAGATTCGGACACCGGTCCCGGGAACGGTACTCCCCAGCTTCCGCTGATTATCCTCACCCGTGTACTGGTAGCCTACGAGCATAGTCGTACGCCGGTCCTGGTTCGCCGCCTGGGCACGAAAAAGGGAGAAGTCCACATGATCGCCCTCCCCTGTAGTCTCCATCTTCCATATAGCAATCGCTGTGGCGCTCGCTGCGCACGCCCCGGCGTGGTATTGGATGACGCTCTCACCGAGTTTTAGGGGCTCGCGTTCAGGAAGGCCCGTCGCGAACATGGGCCCGCCCATAGCGTAAGTCACTATCTCTGAAGTTTTACGGTCGCGATAGGGCCCGCTCTGGCCAAAGTCGCTGATCGAGACCACTACAAGATCGTCTCTGCCATCCGTTAGGTGAGCGAAGTCTAGATCAAGCGCCCGACTAGTGCTCGGCGCAAACCCCTCTACAACCACCTGGGCCTGATCAACTAGCGCCATAAGAATTCCCCGCCCGATGCGAGTCGTCACATCCAGCGTGATGCCACGCTTGTTCGTGTTGAGGTGAAGGAACGAACCACTCTTCTCTGGATGGGCCTCATCTCCCTTGAAAGGGAGTTCGGCTCTTTGGGGATCACCCGACAGCGGCTCGACTTTGATCACATCCGCGCCATAATCCGCGAGGAGCTTTGTGCAGTAAGGACCGGAAATTAATTGAGTCAGGTCGAGGACTCTAATTCCGGTAAGGGGCGGTTGGAGCATCAGCCAGCCTTAGCTCGCATTCCTGCTCTTTACGGGATCGGCCGCGAGCGCGCGTAGTATACGGTAGCATGGGTACCCCCATGACAACCCTTTTCGGCAACAGTCTTCCCGACATGCGGATCGAGCCGCCGGGACCGGAATCGCGGCGGCTCGCCGAGCACCTCGCCCACAACGAGTCCCCAGGGGTCTCGACGATGTCGACCGGCCACATCCCTATCGTTTGGACCACCGCTCGCGGCGCCAACGTGATCGACGCCGACGGAAACGTTTACATCGACCTCTCTGGTGCCTTCGGTGTCGCATCGATCGGACACAACAACCCAAAAGTACGAGCGGCCATCCGTGCCCAGTCACGGCACCTGATCCACTCACTTGCTGACGTCCATCCTAGTAATACACGCGTTCAGCTCGCGGAGCGATTGGCAACCCTCGCTCCAGTTGAGGACGCCCAGGTGATGTTCGCCAACACAGGCGCAGAGGCGGTTGAGTTAGCAATGAAAACTAGCTCTCGTTGGACTGGACATCACCGGTTTATTGCCTTCGAGGGTGCCTACCATGGCGTGAGCTATGGGGCTCTGGCTGCAACCCATCGCCACGACTTTCGCGAACCCTATGAGCCCCAACTCCACCAGGGAGTGGTCCATGTCCCGTATCCAAACCCCACCCACCGGCCCGATCGCAGCTTACGCGAATGGCTTGAGCCTGTAGCTCAAGCGCTGGCTAAGGGGGGAATCGCCGGTGTGCTTGTGGAACCGGTACAGGGGCGAGGAGGCGAGATCGTGCCACCCAAGGGCTTCCTATCCGAGCTTCAAAAGCTATGCCGCATCCGCAAGGTCTTGCTGATCGTCGATGAGATGATTACCGGCTTCGGACGCACCGGAAGGTGGTTCGCTGTCGACCACGAAAACGTCCGACCCGACTTGATCTGTTTGGGTAAGGCAATGGGAGGCGGGATGCCTCTCTCTGCGTGTGTCGGCCGAAGAGAAGTCATGGATTCATGGCGCTATAAGACGGGAGAGGCCCCCCACGCCTCGACCTTCATGGATCACCCCCTGTCGAGCAGCGCAGCGTTGGCCACGCTCAACGAGATGGAGCGTTTAGACTTGCCGCAGCGGGCTAATCGACTTGGCCGTTACACCTTGAAGCGCCTGGGGGCGCTCTCGAAACAGTGCGACCACGTCCTAGGAACACGAGGTCTGGGACTCATGATCGGCATAGAGTTAGCCATTGATTCCCTAGCGATCGCCGATGCCTGCTTGCAGCGGGGCGTAATCGTATTAGGGGGAGGCCCAAAAAGAAACGTACTGTCACTCACTCCTCCAATAACCATCACCCAGCGCCAGTTGAACTACGCCCTAATGGTCATAGAGGAGACAGTACGAGCAGACGGACAAGTATCGCGACCGCTCGCAGCCGCCCGCGATGGCCGCTAGAATGCACGCCATGACTGCAGCCGAGCCCTCCCAAGCGACTCACCGTATGCGTGTCTACCCACTGGACCCAAGCACCCTCAGCCAAGAACAGATCGCCGTTACCTTTGCGATGACGTCGAGGAGCCCTCAGCCCTTCGACGAAATTAGTCAAATCGTGTCGGAGACTAAAGCCGCTGACTTCAACGAGAAGTGGGTCGTAGGCTACGGTCACGCCTCAGTTGCCGAACACGCCGTTATCCACATGGCAGTAGAAGATCTGTCCCGTCTAGTGTGCGATGACCTCGAGGACAACCGCCTGGCCTCGTACACCGAGAAGTCATCTCGCTACCAGCTCCTCGATCGAGGTAGCTACCACATCCCCAAAGAACTGCTGGGGCACGAGATGGAGCATGCCTACAAAAAAGCCTGCGACCTACTGTTCGACATATACCATAGCCTGATCGAACGAACCTTGGATTGGCTTCAGTTGCAGAACCCACAACGGGACGACGAAAAGGATGGTGCCTATCGGTTGCGTTTGAGGCGGATCGCCACAGATCACTGTCGCTTCGTGCTACCGGCAGGAACACTTACCAACGTAGGACTTACGCTTAACGCTCGATCGATGGAGCATGCCATCAGCAAGCTCCTCTCTTCACCGCTCGCCGAGGCCCAAGACCTTGGTTCGGCGCTAAAGGACCAGGGCCGTACCATCGCGCCCACCCTAATCAAGTACGCCGAGGTCAGCAACTATCTCGTCGCCTCAAGACAAGCCCTAGGCGCTAGAGCAAGCAGGAGCCGGCTCGAGCCCCTGCGGAAGCGCCCGGTGGAAGCAAAACTCGTCGAATACACACCTGATGCCCAAGACAAACTCATCACAGCCCTGCTCTTCTCAAACTCCAGCAATTCCTACACTGAGATTCGAAACCGCACAATCTCCATGGGACAACAAGAGCGCCGATCCCTCTTGAACGATGCCCTCGACGGGCTTGGCCCTTTCGACGCGCCTCTTCGGGATCTCGAGCTTATTGAGTACCTCTTCGAATTGACAATGGACTACGGCGCATACCGGGAATACAAGCGGCATCGGATGCAGACATACCTGCCACAGGGCCTCACTACTGATCTCGGCTACGTCGTCCCATTCGTTGTCGAAGAAGCGGGTGCCACAGCTGAGTTCGAGGAGGCAATGGACATAGCCGCCAACGCCTCGAAGGAGCTCGCTGAATTCAATCCAATGACCGGTCAGTACGTCGTCACTCACGCACACAACCGAAGACTTCTGGTACGAATCAGCCTTCGCGAGTGCTTCCACCTGATTAAGCTGCGCAGTGCCAAGGAAGCTCACTTCACTATCCAGGACATTGCTCGCCAAATGCTGGCCGAAATCGAAGAGGTTCACCCTGAATTGATTAGCTACATCAAGTTACGCGAAGGATAATTCCCTCGGGACACCACGACGGTGCACGGCGCTTCAGCAGAACGGGGACCGAACCTAACTTGTGGACGATAGCCAGAAAACCTACGCACCTATGAGGCCTGCTCCCTAGTGCTGACTAGCTCCCTTCGAACAGCAGGTGTTACTGTAGTTGCGAAGGATCGGTTCAAACCTGTTGCGACCCGCCGCCGTGCTATAATCTAGGCCTGTCGGCACGATAGGCTGAGCCTATACGAGTTTGCAAGATAGGTTTCGCCCCGTTCCAATTAGAGGCTTGCACACATGTCCGACGATCGGCTTCCGGCCTGGTTCAAAGTCCGCTTCCCAGGAGGCGAAAACTATCGCCGCATCAAGGAAGTCATGCGCGGCCGCCGACTGCACACGATTTGCGAAGAGGCCCACTGCCCCAACATCGGTGAATGTTGGGACAACGGCACAGCAACGTTCTTGATCCTCGGGGATATCTGTACCCGGGCGTGCGCCTACTGTGCGGTCACGAGCGGCAAGCCAAAGGCCCCCGTTGAAGTTGAGCCTCGCCGGGTCGCCTCAGCCGTAAAGGCGATGGCTCTTACCCATGCGGTGGTTACCTCGGTGAACCGCGACGACCTAGTCGATGGCGGCGCTTCAGTATACGTCCAGACGCTTCGGCTGATCCGGGAAAGTAGTCCCGGCTGCCGGGTAGAACTGCTGATACCAGACTACGAGGGCAAAGATCTGCAGGCGATCGTTGATGAGCGCCCAGACATCCTGAACCATAACATCGAAAGCGTCGCAAGACTTTTCCCCAGGGTGCGGCCCAAAGGTTCCTATGCCCGATCAATCGAGTTGCTGGCCCAGGCCAAGGAATGGGCTCCTGAGATGGTCACCAAGTCAGGAATCATCGTCGGCATGGGTGAATCGCAAGAAGAAGTCCTAGAGACCATGGCGGACCTACGAGAAGCTGCTGTAGACATACTGACGATCGGGCAGTACCTAAGACCCACGGAGAAGCACATCCAAGTCTCGCGTTACTATCAGCCAGAGGAGTTCCAGGATCTAAAAGCCGCGGGCAAGGCACTCGGCTTCGTTCACGTGGAGTCGGGGCCACTGGTGCGAAGCTCGTACCACGCACACGAGCACGTCGAGCCCGCAACCGTTCAATTGCAAACGTAAGCCCGCTCGTTTTGTGAGCGTTGCGAGTGGAAAGCAGTAAGAAAGGAAGTCCGTTGCCAGAGGCGTACGATGTAGTAGTGATCGGCGGAGGGCCCGGCGGCTATGTAGCCGCCATCAAGGCGGCCCAGCTGGGACTTATGACCGCCGTTGTGGAACGAGACGAGGTGGGCGGAGTCTGCCTCAACTGGGGCTGTATACCTAGCAAGTCCCTGCTGCGGAACGCAGAGGTCGTAAACCTTGTGCGCAACGCCAACGACTACGGTATCTCCGTGAAAAACCCCTCATACGACATGGGAGTCGCGATCGACCGCAGCCGCCGAGTAGTCGATAGCATGGTCAAAGGGGTCCGCTTCCTCCTAAAGAAAAACAAGGTTGCCTTACTGAGGGGTACCGCCCGTTTAACGGGCCCCAATACCATCTCCCTCGATCCGGTCGGTGACGAGATCAAGGCCAAATCCATCATCGTCGCTACGGGTGCACGGGCCCGCGACCTCCCTACGCTAACCACGGACGGCGAACAGGTGATCACCAGTCGAGAGGCCCTTGATCTACGTGAGGTTCCCAAGTCAATCGCCATAGTGGGAGCGGGTCCGGTAGGGATGGAGTTCGCTTACTTCTATCGCACCTATGGCGCGGAGGTCACCGTGATCGAACTCCTTGACCGCTGCGTCCCAGCAGAGGACGAAGAGGTCAGTGAAGAGCTCGCCCGTGAATTCGAGAAACTCGGAATCACCATTAAAACAGGCGTCGGCGTTGACTCGGCGGAGCGGGTCGACGGCCATGTCCACCTGTCTCTTGGGAAATCAGGTAGGTCCGGCACCATTGAGGTAGACAAGGTGCTTCTTGGTGTTGGCATTACGCCAAACACCGAGAACCTCGGGCTAGAAGAAACTGGCGTCAAGCTCGACGATGGGGGCTGGATTTCAATCGACGAACAGATGCGCACGAGCGTGCCGAGTGTATACGCCATCGGAGACGTGACCGGCAAGCTGGCGTTGGCCCATGTGGCTCAGCATATGGGAGTGATAGCCTCTGAGGCCATCGCCGGTCAGGAGACCAGGCCGCTGATCTACGAGGACATGCCTCGTGCAACTTACTGTCAGCCACAGGTAGCAAGCTGCGGTTTAACTGAAGAGCAAGCTAGGCATCAGGGACATTCGGTGAAGGTCGGCAAGTTTCCCTTTACCGCGAGCGGGAAGGCCGTCGCAATCGGATCCACAGCTGGCTTCGTTAAGCTCATAGCCGACGCCAACTCTGGAGAAGTACTGGGCGCCCACATGATCGGGCACGACGTGACCGAAATACTTCCCGAGGTATCGATGGTCAAAATGCTAGAGGGTACCGTCCAAGAACTCGGTCGCACGGTACATGCGCACCCCTCAATGTCCGAGGCAGTCATGGAGGCAGGCCTTGGAACGCTTGGGTCGTTCCTACACATATAAGCCTCCAAACATTCGGAGTCCACAATATGACGATAACCCTGAAAGCCGCCGCAGTCGACAAGAAACTCGCTTTAGAGTTCTACCGACAGATGGTTCTTATCAGGCGCTTTGAGGAACGTTGCGCCGAGTGGTATGGACGCGGCAAGATCGGCGGCTTCCTTCATCTTTATATCGGAGAGGAAGCAGTTGCAGTTGGCGCCATGGCAAAGCTAGCTCCCCAGGACTACATAGTCACCCACTACAGGGAACACGGTCACGCCATCGCTCGCGGGCTGGATACTAAGAAACTCATGGCTGAACTTTTCGGCCGCTCGACCGGCACAAGCAAAGGCAAGGGTGGCTCGATGCACCTCTTCGACGCTTCGAAAGGCTTCCTCGGCGGATACGCGATCGTTGGCGGGATGATGCCGGTGGCCACTGGACTGGCCTTAGCTAGCAAGTACAAGAATGAAGACAGGATTTGCCTCTGCATCTTCGGTGATGGTGCTGTTAATGAGGGGGAATTCCACGAATCCTTCAACCTTGCTGCTCTGTGGAAACTGCCCGTCATCTTCTTACTTGAGAACAACGGCTTCGGTATGGGTACGAGAGTTGAACGCGCTCACGCCGGCCAGTCAATGCATCGTCTCGCCGATGCCTTCTCGATGCCCACTGACACGGTGGACGGAATGGATGTGTTAGCAGTCCAGAAAGCAATGGGGCGAGCCGTAGAGTACACGAGAAAAGGGGACGGCCCATTCTTTCTAGAGTCGATCACCTATCGTTTTAGAGGCCACTCCATGGCCGACCCCGTCGCCTACCGCGACAAGGAAGAGGAGGACGTCTGGCGACAGCGTGACCCCATCAACCAGCTCGCCATCGAATTGCGCCGGGGCAAACAAGCATCTCAGCAAGAACTGGATGCGATCGCTGCAAGTGTAGAAGACGAGGTGGGCGAGGCCATCAAATTCGCCAATGAGAGCCCGGAACCCAGCCGTGAGGAGATGTTCCGGGACATAGTTGCGGACTAAGTTTACCGGATTGGATTAAGAAACATGCCCGACCTAAGTTACCGAGCTGCCATCAGGCACAGTCTTCGAGACGCTCTGCTTGAAGACGAACGGGTCTTTCTCATCGGGGAGGACATCGGCATGTACGGGGGAGCCTATGGTGTCACCAAAGGTCTCGTGCATGAGTTTGGCGAAGACCGAGTCAAGGACTCACCCATCGCGGAATCGGTAATAGTGGGCGCGGGTATCGGCTCCGCGATGGCGGGCCTGCGCCCCGTCGTAGAGCTAATGACGATCAATTTCAGCCTTCTGGCTTCAGACCAGATCGTGAATGTTGCAGCCAAACTCCGATACATGTCGGGCGGGCAGATAACGGTGCCCCTGATCATTCGGACCGTCACCGGGGGCGGAAGTCAGCTGGCCGCGACACACTCACAGAACCTCGAGAACTGGTACGCCAACGTGCCGGGTCTCAAAGTAATCGCGCCTTCCACACCCTACGACGCCCGAGGGTTACTTAAGACCGCATTTCAAGGCGACGACCCCGTCATCTTCGTAGAGCACTCGTTGCTTTACGGATACAAAGGTCATGTGCCCGAAGAAAGCTACTCTATCCCCTTTGGCCTCGCGGAAGTCAAGCGTCCAGGAACCGACGTGACCTTAATCAGCTATCTTCGCATGGTCCATGTGGCCCTCGAAGCTGCGGATCTACTTTCTCAGGAAGGAATAAAGGCAGAAGTCGTGGACCTTCGCTCGCTACGCCCTCTCGACACCAAAACCGTAACCGAGTCGGTGAAGAAGACAAATAGGGCCATTGTGATAGAGGAGGGCTGGAAGACCGGAGGCCTTGGGGCCGAGGTCGCTGCATCAATAATGAGCGAATCATTCGACGATCTCGACGCTCCTGTGGTGCGAGTCGCGGGGGAAGAGGTCCCAATGCCCTACAATAAGACCCTCGAACAGTCAGCCATACCCGACGCCCGTCGTATCGTCGAAGCAGCCAAGTCGATCCTATAACCCCAAGTCGATCTCTCTCAGGAGCCTTAGCATGGCCAACGATGTCATTATGCCGCAGATGGGTTTCGACATGAAGGAAGGAACCCTTGTGCGTTGGATCAAGCATGAGGGCGACAGCGTCGCTTCCGGCGACATCATCGCCGAAATCGAGACGGACAAGGCCGTGGTAGAGATTGAGGCCTTCGACTCCGGCATTCTGCGTAAGACAATGATCAGTGAGGGAACCACCGTTCCTGTCGGTGCAGTAATCGCAGTTATCGGCACCACTGACGAACAAATCCCCGAAACTTCGGGCCAGCCAGCTGCTACTGCAGCTAGTCAGGTAACGGAAGCGCCGAAAACTCTCAGCTCTTCAGAAGCCCAGCCTGCCAATTCAGCCCCTGCGCCAAAAGGTGAGCGCAAGGCCTCGCCGCTGGCTCGCCGGGAAGCTCAGAAACTGGGCCTCGACATCGCATCTATCCCCGGCTCCGGGCCTAACGGCCGCATCACTAAGCAGGACGTGCTCGCCTATGTCGCAGGCCCCGAAGCTCAGCCCACGGAGCCGCCTAGTCCTATGCCATCTTCTAGTGTGGGGCCCAAACGCGGCGACGTCATAGTGCCCACCAAGATGCGTGATGCAATCGCCCGCAGCATGACCTTCAGCAAGCAAAACGTTCCCCATATTTACATCACCATACCGGTGGACATGACCGATGCGGTGAAACTCCGGGCCCAGCTCAACGACGCGTTCGAGGATCAGAAGGTCAGCGTCAACGATATGGTACTCAGGGCCTGTGCTATTGCGTTAGTTAAGCATCCGCTGATGAATGCAAGTTACACAGACGTAGGCATCGAGGTGCGAGAGCAAATTAATATCGGAATGGCCATCGCTCTAGAAGCAGGGCTGGTCGCGCCAGCAGTGCCCGACACCGACAGCCTATCCCTTCTGCAGATCGCAGCCGAGACCAAGAGCCTGGTAGCCCGAGCGCGGGACGGTAAGCTTTCGTCCAAGGAGTATACAGGGGCTACCTTCAACGTCACCAACCTAGGAATGTATGGCGTTGAGAGCTTCACCGCGATCATAACGCCACCTCAGGCCGCAGCGTTGGCTGTGGGGGCTGTACAGGTTGAGCCCGTCTCGAGGGACGGCAAAGTGAAAGTAGCAAGCATAATGCGTGTTACCCTCTCTTTAGATCATCGGGTCGCAGACGGAGCTCAGGGCTCAGAATTTCTTGCCCAGGTCAAGCGGACTCTCGAGAATCCTGCGATGCTTCTAGTGTAAGCGCGGATTTCGGTGGAGAATTGCGCCTCGGGCCTCACAAGAGTTTTACAGGTGTAGACACGTGTGCTAGTATGAGCCCCACTTCGAGTCCAACAGAAGCGACTCGTAAACCGTAGAGGGGGCTACATGGCATATAGCACCGTCAGCAAGAAGTCAGGTAAGACCTACTACCTCCATTCGAAAGAAGTGACCCTGAAGGGCGGGCAGAAGCAAACCATCTTCTACTTCGCCGGAAACGCAGGCTCTAACGCCATTGATGCGTTGCCCTCGGGTTACAAAGTGGTGGAAAACGAGCGCACTGGCCTGCCATTGCTAAAGAAGGGCTAATAGCTCGTTCGAGGCCGTCCATAAGACGGTCCAGTATGAGTTGACCTTAACGCCGCCCTCCAGAGGGCGGCGTTGATCGTTCCACGAAAGGCCCGTCAACTTAGTACGCGTCTGAGGGGTTAGTCGTCGTCTCCACTCGAGATTGGCGACGCTTTCCCCGAGCTTCCCCTTGTCCCTTGGCACCCCCGACCGGAGACGGAGACGGATTCGGCCACAAGCCATGCCTATGCTGAAGGAAACAAAGCGCCTCGCCGATCGCGCTCTCTCCGCCACCGACGGTCACCCCGCCGAAATATCCATTCAGTCCGCCGACTCGGCTCTTACCCGCTTCGCCAATAATGAAATTCATCAGAACGTCGCTCAGTACGACACCACTATCTCAATTCGGGTCGGCGTCAACAGGCGTTGGGGCATCGCTTCAACAAACGACTTCAGCGATCAGGCCCTGGAGAAGACCGCAACAGAAGCCTTGGAGATCGCCAAGGCAATCCCCGACTCAAACCGTTACGCTAAGTTGCTCCCTGCGCAGCCGTACGCATTAGTAGCCGGGTACGACGTCGATACTGCGGAACATGGGCCTATGCAGCGTGCCGCCGCAGTGCGGACGATCCTAGACCGAGCCTCCTCTGAAGGGCTAGCTGCCGCAGGCGCCTACAAGGTTGAGATACGGGGGCGGACCGTTGCTAATTCAGAAGGCTTGTTCGCTCACCACATCGGAACCACAGCCGAGCTCATGGCAGTGGCAATGGACGACGACTCCTCCGGCCATGCAAGGCAGATCTCTAGCCAAGTTCAGGACATCAACCCTGATGTGGTGGCGGATGAAGCTGTGTCCAAGGCGTTAGCGGGACGAAATCCAAAGGATCTGCCCGCCGCCGATTACGAGGTCGTCCTAGAAGAATTCGCTGTAAGCGACATGCTTGACTTCTTGGGCTATGCCGGGTTCGGAGGCTTATCAGTTGAAGAGGGGCGAAGCTTCATGTCCGGCAAACTGGGCACGGCTATAGCAGGGCCCAATATCACAATTTGGGACGACCCCCTGGACCACCAGGGAATACCACGTCCATTTGATGCTGAAGGCATGCCCGCCCATCGGGTCGATCTTGTGAAAGCAGGGGTCGCAGTTTCGCCGGTGCACGACCGGGTCACGGCGGCCAAGGTAGGCGCGGAATCTACGGGTCATGCTCTCCCTCCCCAATACCCGATCGGCCCGTTACCGACAAATATGTTCCTCGGTCCGGGGAACACTCCCAAAAAAACTCTCATCACCTCTACCAAACGGGGTCTCTTAATAAACCGCTTCTGGTATACCCGGGTAGTTCACCCACTAACGATGCACATGACAGGAACGACTCGCGACGGGACCTTCCTTATCGAGGACGGTGAAATTACAAGCGCGGTTCGCAATCTGCGTTTTACCGAGAGCTACTTGGCTGCTCTAAACCAAGTGGAAATGATCTCCGCAGAAACGAAGTTGGTCCGAGACTTTTTCTCTGTCAACCGTGTCCCTGCCCTGAAGATCCAATCCTGGCACTTCACCGGATCGTAACCCGGATCGCACTATTCCCTCCTCTAATTAGGCATCCCTAGAAACATGGGTGACGATACAACTCGGGGCTGTTAGGCTACCGATTCCAGGAGGTGTCTCATGGATCTCGCCGGACTTTCGGCAACGGTTACGGGTGCCGGACGAGGAATCGGACGAGGAATCGCGCTCAAACTGGCCGCAGCCGGGGCTGACGTCGTTGTGGGAGACGTCCACGCTGCAAACGCCAAGTCGGTTGCGACTGAAATCCGGGAAACGGGCAGGCGGGCGCTGGCAATCGAAGCTGACGTGGGAACTCGCGCCGGAGCCAATCTGCTCATAGCCAGCGCAGAGAAAGAGCTGGGCAAGATCGACATCCTCGTCAACAATGCAGGCGTCGTCGGCGCACCAGGTTGGGAGTCCCGGACCCAACCCAGCGACGAAGCCTGGGCGGCTGTGCTTCAGGTGAACCTCATGTCCCGCGTCTTCTGTTCTGAGGCCGTCGCCGACCACATGATCAAGCGAGGCTTCGGAAAAATCGTCAACATAGCATCCATAGGAGGAATCCAAGGAAGCCCAACGCTAACCCACTACTGCGTTAGTAAGGCCGCAGACATCAACTACACCCAAGGGCTAGCCCTAAAACTGGGGCCCCATGGGATAAACGTTAACGCTATCCTCCCTGGCCTTCTCATGACCGAAATGATGAGTGGCATCTATGAGATCGGCCGAGTCCGTGGTGATACTCCCGAGGGCACAGAGGACGCAGAACTTTACAGCAAAGCCGTCTCCCGTGTACCCCTAGCTAGAGGGCAAACCCCCGAAGACATCGGCGACCTCGTGGTCTTTTTGTGTTCAGATCGAGCTCGGAACATCCATGCCCAGTCAATCAATGTTGACGGTGGCTACAGGGTTCACTGATGGA
>CAZUGG010000098.1:0-8806 GCA_964619905.1 uncultured Dehalococcoidia bacterium | reverse complement strand
CGTTCTTCGCCGATGTAAGGAAGCTTGTAGAGGTTTACGCAGGGAGTGCAGGCCTTGGTGATCTCGACGATTGCGTCGCCAACTCGCACCTGGCGACCAGGGGTGAAGTCGTCATATGCAATGCCGTCCATAGTGACGTTCTCACCGATATGTCCGGGCTCTATGGGCCAGCCTTCTTGGTTTAGCCTCTCGATCGCGTCTATCGTCATGATAAGCAGGGCCTGGTCTGGATCGCCTTGCAGATCGCTTGTTCGATAATGATTAAAGTCTCCCTCAACACCTGCCGACGAAAGGTAGGCTCTGTCGATAGGGTACTTCGGAAGCCCTGGCTTCCCAGCTTTGATGTCCTTGACGTTGATTTGGAGGATGTGACCTGTTGTCATTTTGGGGCCCGCATACCAGCGTAGGAGGTGACCTAATAGTTTGCAAACGCCAAATGTGTAATCGTATGAACCTGGGTCGCGCACTGGTGAATAGTTGACCTATCCCGCAGCCCTTCGGAACCTACATCGATAGGGTGGCTGTGGTCTTCTTTCGCAGACTGGGAGTAGAATTGCGCGCAATAGGAGCTCATGGTATGTACTCCAAAGCGAAGAGGTGAAGCATGACCCGAGTCTCGATACTCGACCCTACGAGTCCTCCCCTTCCGGTTGATGCCCGCATGGCGGAGCGCCCCGATAGCCTCAACGGGAAGGTGCTTGGCCTACTCGACAATAACAAACTTAACGCCAATAAACTGCTCGACGAGATTGAACGTCTACTCTCCCAACGTTACGAGTTCGCGGATGTAGTCCGACTCTCCAAGCCTGACGTGTCTCGGACTTGTCCGACAGACACGATGGAAGATTTGGTAAGACAGTGTGATGTGGTGGTCACTGCGATTGGTGACTGAGGCTCATGCTCGTCGAGCAGTTTGCACGACGGAATAACGCTAGAGCGCCGATCCATTCCCACGGCGGTAGTTTGTACCGAGCCATTCGTCCCCACCGCTAAGACCATGGCGCGTGTTCAAGGCGTGCCGGATTACCCTTTCGTCACGTTGCCACATCCCCTAGGAAGCCTGACCACCGAAGAAGTGAAGGAACGCGCCGAAGCCGCCCTTCCTGGCATCATCCAGCAGCTCCTCGCAAAATAGGCGAGACCGAAAGGAGCAGCTTATGTCTGCACAAACCCTAACGTCGGACCGCGTCGAGGTTGACCTCGATCTCTCTCAGGCTATAGAGGCCTGCTACGAGCGCGGCTGGACAGATGGCCTCCCGGTGGTCCCGGCCTCAGAGGCACGCGTCCTCGAGTTCCTGGAAGTTAGCGGGGATCAGCCAGCGGATGTCATTGGGGTGGTCGAGACACGGGGCCGTGTGATTACAGCGGAGAAGATAGCGATCAATGCGGTAATGGCCGGGTGCCTGCCCGAGTATATGCCGGTGGTGAAGGCGATCGTTCAGGCGATGACGACGAACGACTTCAATTGGCATGGGAGCATCGCCAGCACAGGAGGGTCGGCGCAGCTGGTCGTTGTTAGTGGGCCAATAGCAAGGGCGCTTGGTGTTAATCACGGGGTCAATCTGTTTGGCCCCGGTTTTCGTCCCAACGCAACTATCGGGCGAGCGGTGCGGCTTATCATTATGAACGTCACCGGTGGCGTTCCAGGTTTGCTTGACCGGTCCACTTTTGGGTTCGGCGGCAAGTACAGCTTTGTTATTGCAGAGGATGAAGAGGCGAGCCCATGGGAACCGCTCCACGTGCAACGCGGGCTCAAGCCCGAGGAGAGCGCGATCACGGTCTTCGCGGTTCACTCGCCAACGCAATTCATTGATCACTCTAGCAACACACCGGAGGGCCTCATTGCGTCTGCCGCAGACGCAATGCGTTATACGGGCCCGAACCATGCGGAGTTCGTAGTCGTATGGTCTCCCGAACATATCCTACGGTTTAAACAGGCAGGATGGACGAAGCGCCAGGCCATGGAGGCGCTTTTTCATGCGGCACATGGGAGCGTCGCAGAGTTAAGGGTCCGGGTCCGGGGTGATGATTCGGAACTGCGTCCTATCGTTAGCACTCCCGATGGGATAACGATGCTCGTCGCAGGAGGCGATGCGGGTGGATTCTCCGTTGTTATCTCTCCCTGGGGAGCAGCGTACATGAGTCGCTCGGTTTGCCAAACTATTGAACCCTAGCGTGCGTGTACCCACGGGCCTTCGCTGAGGATTACCCCTGCCTTTTCATGGCCGTCTATTGTTGCCTCTGAATAGCCCAGCTCTGTCAGGATTGGTCGGGTGTGCTGCCCGATTGTTGCAGGAGGCCCTGCTGTCCCCTCGAGAGAGGAAAAGCGTACCGGAGGGCCGTGCCTGTGGTACGGCTTCCCAAAGTAGGGATGTGATGTAGCCGTGCGAAGGCCTTGTGTCTTTATCCAGGGCTCTCTAATCCAAAACGCGTCCCACGACTGACCATCGGCACGAACGCAGGCTACATCGGCATCGGTTAACCTGCGCTCCCATTCGTTAGCACTGCGATTCCGGAATACGCTCTCGAGGATACCTATCAGATCGGTGTCGTATTTGCGTCGAGTTTCCAGGTTTCCAAAACGCGGATCTTGAGCGAGGTCCTCGCGTTCGATGGCGTTACAAAGACTTGTCCACTCATTCTCTTGGGGACAAGCAAGAAGGATCCATCCATCTCCTGTTTCGTAAAGACGGTAAAGGGCATGGAAACCTTGCTGGAGGGCGTCTATTGCAGGCTCCGGAGGGCAGCCGGAGTATTCAAAGAGCGCGTCAGACACTTCATAGGCGCCTGTGGTGATCATTCTCGTTTCTAGATACTGCCCTTTCTCGTTTAGACGTGCTGCACGGATTCCCAGAAGCAGAGCGGTCGCGACTCCTAACGCGGCGTCCGGGTCCCCGTGACCGGCATCCATGGGAGGATTGCCAGGGCCAGCAGCCCTCAATCCGGAGCCGGTTATGGCAGAAACGGTAGGGTGGAAGGCAGGTAAACGGTGGTGTGGACCGGAAGACCCGTACGCACCAGCGTAAAGGTAAACGAGGCGAGGGTTAATTTGTGACAAGGTTCCGTACTCTAGGCCGATGCGCTTTTCGGCACCTGGTCTGAAGTTATGAAGCAGTGCGTCTGCTTTGCCCACCAGGCGGTAGAGTATTTCTCGACCTTGCGCCTGCTTGAGGTCGACGGAGATGCTCTCCTTACCCTGAACCGTCTTTACGAAGCTGCCAAGGCGGCGCATAAGGTCGCCGGTGGGAGGCTCGATTTTGATGACTCTTGCGCCCATGTCGGCAAGCAAGGTGGCGCCGAAAGGCGCGGCATAATACGAAGCCAGTTCCAAAACGGTGATGTCGTCGAGTGGCTTCAGAACAGGTTGGGCTTTCAGTTGTGGTGCGGGAGGAACTTGCTCGGCTGCAAACTGCAATAGTTCCTTACGGTGCTGGTCTAGTGATGGAGCTGGCCCCTGAATTACAGAGCGGGTTTCACTGAAGTCTACGAGTGGGGATATTTGCTTCATGCGCCCCACCCGAGGGTCGTCTACCTCGATGAAAAGGCCGTTGTGCACTGCCTGGGGGTGGTCCATGTAACCTCGGACTGTTTCAAAGGGTTCGGCGCTGCAGTTGCCGTTCTCGAGTATCAACTTGACCCATTCCGCCGAGGTTTTTGTTCGAAGCTGATCTTTGATTTTTCCCCTAAGTTCCTCTTTTGCACTGGGCGTTGGGAATGTGTAGGGAAGGTCATTTGTCCCTGGCTCGTTATATACGTCAGAAAGGCCGATGAGGTTTAGGAAGCTGCGGAAAATGTGAACCGTCGTTGACGCGACTTGTAACCAGCGCCCGTCTTTGCACTCGGCGATTGTGTAACCGATTGTGCCCATGTCGTGGGGATCTTTGAATTGCAGAGGGGCGTTTGCTAGTGCTGCATATGCTTCCTCCTCTCCTAAAGGCACCTGCCAACCAGTGAGAGTGTGTGCCGTCGCCGCGGCAATTAGAGTGCTTTCGATACGTTGGCCTTGGCCTGAACGCTCGCGTGCCAATAAGGCGGAAAGTATGCCTTGCGTGGCCAAGTGGGCTGCACCGAGGCTCATTCTGGGGATGGCTTCGAACAGCGGTCCTTCCCGGCGCCAAGGATGACGTCCTCGCAGCTGGCCTGACTTCGCTGCGACGATCGCTTCATAGCCCTTGATGCCGGAGTATGGTCCGTGGTCTCCAAAGCCGCGTATTGTGGCGTATATCAAACGTGGGTTGATGCCCGCCAGTGTGCTGTAGCCAATGCCAAGCCGCTCGGCGACCCCGGGGCGGAACGACTCTAGGACCACATCTGCCTGGGCGACGAGCGCATGGGCGATCTGTACGTCACGGGCTTCCTTAAGGTCGAGGGCGATGCTCTTCTTTCCTCGAAGCCATTGAAGGAAGGCTGGGTGCTGTCGGATAGGATCGCCCTCGGGAGGCTCCACCTTGATCACGACAGCACCCGTGTCGGCGAGAAACATCGTCGCGAGAGCTCCTGAGAGCCCATGGCCAAAGTCGATGATGGTGATGCCTTCGCAAGGTTGTTTCATAACGCTTGTGCAAAGGGGCGAGGGCATGGTACGAGAAACACACGGAGTCTGCCACCGTGGGCATTTGCTGGAGAACCTCTGCTACAATGCGCCATCCTATCCCTTCAGGGGCTTACGGATGGACCTGCACTCGACAACGGTCGACGTCGCCGATGAGTACGCCGCGATGGAGTACTACACGGAGCAAGGTTGGACCGACGGGCTTCCCATTGTGGCGCCTACACGCGAACGAGTCGAAGCTTGTCTAAGCCATGCCGACCTGCTGCCTAGAGATGTGATTGGTTCCTATCAGGCTCGTGCTTCTGCTCTTACTGCGGAAAAGCTAGCGATCAATTCAGTCATGGCTGGTTGCAAGCCGGAGTACATGCCGGTGCTGGTTGCCGCCTTCGAAGGGCTCACTGACCCTAGCTTTCGCATGAATCATATGGCGAGTCTAGGAAGCCCGTGGCCAATCGTCATTGTAAACGGGCCGATTGTGGAGGGGCTAGGCATGAATACGGGACAGTATCTTCTCGGCCCGACGGGTCACCGGCCCAACGCGACTATTGGCAGAGCGGTAAGTCTTACCATGGCCAATTGCTTCGGTGCCAAGGTTGGGGGAGTCCAGCGTGGAACGATGGGGAATCCCAATCGCTGGTCGTTCTGCGTTGCAGAGAGAGAGGACAGTCCTTGGCCGCTTGTGCACGAACAACGTGGGGTCAAGAGAGGTGTTAGTGCGGTAACCGTTGTCGGCACGATGGATGGGGTGATGCAGTTCGTTACCCCTAACTTTACAGACCCAAAAGATCTTTGCGAACTCATGGCACAACGGATTGCTTATGGCTTCTTTACGCTGGGGACCTTCGTTGTGATGATGGCGCCGGTCTTTCAACAGCACTTCGTTGATGCTGGGTGGAGCCAGGATGATGTCAAAGCGTATCTTGCCGACCACACCAGCCGCTCAGTTGCTAGCCTCAAGGTAGATGGACGCTGGGAGCGCTACGGGACGCGTCTGTCGCCGACGGCTCCACCTATCAAGCCTGGCGACGAACGACTCGTTCCTATGCGGCACGACCCAGAACTTATCGACATCTTGTATACGCAAGCGGAATACGATCGCAAGCTCGAGTTCCTGATAATGGCTTGTGGCGGAGAAGCCGGGAATTACGGAGGCTACGTGGGGCCGTACCCCCAGGGAACCAATCCTGTGACCGTACCAATCAAGGGATAGTTGAAATATGGAAGTCTATGTGCCGGTTGCCGAACCAGATCTGCTTGGGGCCCCGCTTGCGCCACGCTTCACGACGTTCGACGGAAAGCGCATTGGCATTCTGTGGAACCACCGAGTGCATGGGGATCGTCTGCTTGCCCGTATACGCGAGCGGCTTATCGAAGAATATGAGCCGGCTGAGACCTCGTGGTGGCAAAAAATCTATCACGGCGAGCCGATGTCGCCTGGGCTGCTGGAAGAGGTGGTTACGGCTTGCGATGCGGTGATCACTGGTGTTGGCGACTGAGGCTCCTGCTCGTCAGCCCTTGCGGTTGACGCGGTGCGACTTGAGGAGAGAGGAGTTCCCGTAGCGGCGATTGGGCCGGATAAACTCATTCTTAGCATTGGTAGGACGATGGCGCAGCGGCACGGATATTCGGAATATCCCTTCGTGGTTATCGACTATCCGTATGCGGAGAGTTTGGACGATGAGCGCCTCGAGGGCCACCTCGACCACGCATGGCCCCAAATCCAGCAGGTTCTGCTGAACAACAAAGGATAAAACCAGTTAGTCGGACTCGAGAGTTCCTGTCATCGACCCGCCCGGGATGACATCGTTTAAGGAACAAGCTGTGTCGCGCCTAAGCCCGATCGGTTGGAGGAGTATAGATGGCTGCAAACCGCAATGTTGATACGAAGCTGACTGACGATGCGATCGCTAAGGCGCGTTCCCGGATCGGTGAAGTGACACATATAACTAACGGGTGGAACACCGAGGCATCGAGGGATAGCATTCGGCACTGGGCCCATGGGATAGGCGACGACAATCCCCTGTGGTGTGACCCAGGCTACGGGGCCACGACGCAATACGGAATGATACTTGCTCCCCCTAGTTTCCTGACAAGCGTCACGATGGGCACAATTGCTGGCGGGCGGGGTGCTGGAGGGTTTCGGGGCTTTGCTGGGGTGCATCGCTTTTGGGCAGGTGACGCTTGGGAGTTCATTGAGCCGATACGCCGGAACGACGAACTCAGGGCCGAATCCCATGTCGAACAGGTCATCGAGCATAAGAGCGAAATGGCTGGGCGTAGCGTAGAGGATATCGCCTTCAAGAGGTTCTACAATCAACGTGGAATGCTAATCGCTACGCAAAAACAAAGCTTCCTGAATACTGAACGCTCCACGTCGAACAAGCGAGGAAAATTCAAGGATTTCCACGAGTACGTCTGGACCGAACAGGCTCTCGCAAAGGTGCACGAAGACCTGGAGAAAGAAGAACGGCGAGGTGGTGAACCGCGGTTTTTTGAGGACGTCGTAAAAGGGGCGGAAATCCCTCATGTGGTGAAAGGTCCACTTTCGCAATGCGAAATGGTCGCATTCCACGCAGGTTGGGGTGGGCCTTTCCTCCTTGCTTCTGAAATTGCGCAACGCTACGTTCTGCTGCATCCCAAAGCCAACGTTCCCGATCGGCTAAACAACGCTCCAGATTTTCCGATGCGGGCTCACTGGGATCGAGACCTTGCCCGCGAAGTTGGGGCTCCTTCCGCATATGACATAGGCGCCCAACGATTTGGATGGATTGTTCATGCACTGACGCACTGGTGCGGAGATGATGGTTTTGTGCGCTCTGTAGAGGTGAAGTTCACCAAGTTTAATTTGCTGGGAGATGCGACTTGGTGCAGGGGGAAAGTGATCGGAAAAGACGTTGTTGAAGGAGAACCGTTGGTGTTCGTGGAAATCTGGGGGGAGAACCAGCGGGGTGAGGTGACTGTTGCAGGAAACGCTAAGGTACGACTCCCGCTGCGTAACATTTAGATCTAAGAAGTGGGCACCGGTTCGACTAGGTCTCCCTTTAATTCGACCCCTCTGATGCAAGGTAATCCATGGCCGTAAACGCACTGGAAGGACTGCGCGTTCTTGACATAAGCGCAAATTTGGCTGGTTTTTACTGCACCCGGCTCCTCGCCGACTTGGGTGCCGATGTCCTGATGGGTGAACCGGAAGACGGGCATCCGCTCCGACGAGTATCGCCAACGTGGGCTTCATTGGACAAGGCTGGTGCCCTTTTTGCGTACCTTGCAGGAAATAAGCGACGGATGACCGTAGATGTTACGAGTGAAGGAGATAAAGAACGGGTTAAGGAGCTAGTCAAGGATGCCGAACTAGTAGTTGAGAGCGGAAAACCAGGAGAGATTGCATCGGCCGGGTTAGGGTTCGATGAATTACGAAAAATTAACCCAGGATTGGTTCTGACCTCCATCACTCCCTTTGGTCAGTATGGCCCCTATGCAATGTGGGAAAGTGAAGAAATTGTTGATTGGGCTTTGGGAGGCTATCTGTATTTGGGGGGAGAGGCGGCACGCGAGCCTCTCATGGTTCCGTACAACCAGTCTATGTTCCACGCTGGTGCTCAGGCTGCGGTGGCCTCCCTGGCGGCGGTTCGGTGGGCCAAGTTCACGGGTGACGGGCAACAGGTTGACGTGTCAGCGGTCGAGGCGCTTTTGTCGGCACACATTTGGACTGTTGGCAACTGGACGCACCAGGGATTGGTTGAAAAGCGCTCTCGGGCTGAACCAATGCGATGCGCCGACGGATGGGTTCGGTTTATGACGCAGCGGTTCGATCCAGCAATGTTTGTTCTCGTGGAACGGCCTGACCTTGCGGATGATGAAAGGTTCAACACCCCGGAAGGTTGGAAAGATCACGAGGGATTCCTATCCAAACTCCTATTCGATTGGTGCCTGTCCCACGGTAAGGAGGAAATATTCGAACGTGGCCAGGAGTTGCGGATACCTGTGACGCCCGTCTACAACGCTAGTGATTTGTTGGGATCACCTCTTCTCTCAGCAAGGGACTGGTGGATCAAAGATCCAAGCGGTGTAATTCATCCAGGATTCCCTTACAAGTTGGCGAAGACTCCAGCTTCGGTTCGCAAGCCGGCGCCTGAGCTCAGGGGGCAGAGCGCTAGCTGGCTTGATCGAACCTGGCGGATGGCTCCCATAGCTCCGGCTGGTTACGTCGAAACCAAATTGCCATTGCATGGCTTGCGTGTTGTTGAGATTACG
>CAZUGG010000097.1:0-4579 GCA_964619905.1 uncultured Dehalococcoidia bacterium | reverse complement strand
AGCACCAGCTCTGGACATCAGCCTCTCTGTCCAACCATAAGGAGGCTGACACCTGCTAAGGTGCTGGGTATGATAACGCCCACTTCCCTCTGGAGGTACTCATGGGAGAGGTCGGACTAGTCGTTTCCGGAACAAAAGGCGACGTCAAGCGCATAGCCGAGCAGGCCAAGATGGCTGAACGGGCTGGCTTCTACGGCGTTTATTCTACTGAGGCGGGGATCGGCAGTCTCGCCCTATGCCTCCACATGGCATTAGCCACAGAGCATGTACGAGTGGGCTCCGCAATCACGAATTTCTACTTTCGCCATCCCGCGATTTGCGCGCAGGAAACCTCTTACATCAACGAAGTCTCTGGCGGACGGATGGACCTGGGTTTGGGCACTAGCCACCAACCAATGAACGAGCCTCGAGGAATCGACATGTCGAAGCCCTTGACAGCCCTGCGGAATTACGTGGCGCAGTGGCGTAGGGAGACGTGGGGCAACCCGAGCCTCTACATCGGAGCACTGCGAAGGAAGATGACCGCCGCGGCTGGCGAACTCTCCGACGGCTCCATACTAAACATGA
This sequence comes from uncultured Dehalococcoidia bacterium, assembly GCA_964619905.1. Lineage (GTDB taxonomy): Bacteria > Chloroflexota > Dehalococcoidia > SHYB01 > SHYB01 > DAOUKH01. The sequence continues at coordinate 4,012 of CAZUGG010000097.1, read as the reverse complement.
TTCCCAAGAAGCTGCTTCCGCAATGGGTAGCATCGCTGAAAGCTGGCCAAGAAAAACGCACTGATGCAAATAAGACCCCCGCCAAAACGTGTCTCTTCATGGGGTGTGCCCTATCGGAGGACGTAGATAAGGCCCGGGAAGTAGCTCGTGCCGGCGTCGCTTTCTACCAGCGATTACCGTTCTACCGAGCGGTGATGACGGAAGGAGGTTACGGGGCTGAGGCTGAGGCCGCGGCAATAGCATGGGCAAAAGACGATACAGTGGGCGCCCTAGGCGCGATCACGAACGAAATGGTGGATGAGCTTTATCTCTACGGCACTGCTGACCAGATCAAGAAGGGCATGCAGGAGTTCTTCGATCAAGGAGCAGAATTACTTATTCTCTCCACACGCGCAGCCGCTGAGGACCTCGACGACGCTTATGAGAACACCTGTGCCGCCCTGGCACCAGGTGGCTAATGTTCTCCGATTGGATTGGGTTTAAAATTAATTCCGTCACGGGCGAGATGCCAAAGTCGCCGGGGCGTGAGTCGCAGGCGAACAGGGTTCTGGGGATCTCCCTCCCAGGCACTACATGTGGGGCGCGGAAATTCGAAACGGGCCCATTCCCCAACCCCCGCTCACCTCTTTGGGATCCGCGATAGACCGACAATCGTAAATCGTTTTGTTTGCGTTGAAAGCAAAATGCCTGCGAGGGGAAATGGAAATACCAGCCGACGACGCAACGGGATTCGATCAGGTCAGCTTTTACTTCAATTGGGCCGCGTCCCACCTCGACCTCTCCGACGATCTACGTAGCCTGCTGGGGACGCCCTGGCGAGAGCTACGTGTCTCCGTTCCGGTGAGGTTAGACAATGGCCATGTTCAAACCTACTCGGGTTATCGCATACAGTACAACGCAGCACGCGGCCCGTACAAAGGTGGAATCCGCTACCACGAATACGCCGATATTGACGAGGTGCGCGCGCTTGCCGCGCTCATGACTTGGAAGACAGCCCTGGTCGACGTGCCGTTTGGCGGTGCCAAAGGCGGGGTGCAATGCAGCCCCAGACAAATGAGCGAGGACGAGCTCAACCGTTTAACACGGCGTTACACACAGAGCATAGAGCATCTCCTCGGGCCCTCTAGGGATATACCAGCCCCAGACATGGGTACCGACTCGAAGACGATGGCCTGGATGATGGATGCTTACGGCCAGATCCATGGCCATACGCCGGCAATCGTTACGGGAAAGCCTGTTGAACTAGGCGGTTCTTATGGCCGAGAGTCAGCCACGGGTCGCGGAGTGGTATACGTTCTTGGAGAAGCCGTCCGTCACTACGAACTTACGGATCGCACGAAAGTAGTAATTCAAGGTTTCGGTAACGTGGGATCGTGGACGGCACGCTTTGCGGACCTCGAAGGCTACTGCATTTGCGGCGTAAGCGATGTTGATGGCGGCACCTATAACCCGCACGGGTTAGATCTTCCAGCCTTAGTAGAGCATGTGCAAGAGAACGCCACGGTTCGCGGTTTTCCTCAAGGCGACGATGTGCCTAACGACGAAATGATCGAACTCCCTTGCGACGTCCTGATCCCTGCGGCGAGCGAAAAGGTGATCCACTCCCGCAATGCGCCAAAACTCCAAGCACGGCTCATCATCGAGGCTGCAAATAACCCCGTCACCCCACGAGCCGATGAAATACTCACCGATCGCGGCATCATCACGGTACCTGACGTTCTCAGCAACGCGGGGGGGGTGATCGTTTCGTATTTCGAATGGGCGCAGAACATTCAGCAGTTCCGGTGGAACGAGTCTCGGGTCAATTCCGAGCTGCAACGTATGATCACCGCCGGTTTCGAGACAATCAAACGGCGGTCCAGCGAACACTCGCTAACTCTACGCCAATCAGCCTACGCAACTGGTGTTGAGCGTGTGGCCCGTGCTGTAGAGTTACGCGGGTTCGTCTAGCGCATGTCGCCCAGTTGGGTAGAATGGGCAGCGTGATAGGGGGTTGCGATGAATGCTGATATGAGAGTGAGCGAGAAGAAGACATTCGATGTTGGCGGGTTGAGCTTCACGGTGCTCCACCGTGAACTAGGTGAGAAATACGGCGCCGACGGGGGTGTCAGTATCGAGATCTACGGCGACGTCGACGGGGAGAAAATCCAGGTGTTGCGCTTCGACTGCTTTCGTAAACAACCCCACTACCACATGCCACCGAGCGCACCGGGACAATTGTCTCTGGACCCCAAGGAAGTTGGTACTGGCCTTGATTGGTCATTCGATCAGATACGAGAACATCTTCCAGAGATGATTCAGACCGCCGGCTTCACGGAACTAGCGAAGACAGTCGACCGCTACGAACTGCATGCCAAGGCCGTCGAGCAAGTGCAGACAGCGATTTCCCAGACTGCGAACTCCATCTAGAGCCCACTCATGGGGCTTCCTCGCGTTTTCGTCACACGCCCGGTCTTCGCCGAGACCATCAAGCTGCTCCAGCGTGTAGCAGAAGTCGAGATGTGGTCGGAACCCTTACCGCCACCATACGCAACTCTAACCGAGAAAGCCTCCCGTAGCACTGGCCTTTTCACCCTGCTAACAGACAGAGTCGACGCGTCAATGCTCAATGCATCTCCCAATTTGCGGATCGTCAGCAACATGGCCGTCGGATATAACAATATCGACGTGGCAGCAGCCACCACGAGCGGCATTTACGTCGGTAATACGCCGGGGGTGCTCACCGATACAACCGCGGACTTCACCTTTGCCCTGCTACTTGCGCTCGCTCGAAGAGTTACCGAATCCGATCGTTTCGTCCGTCGTGGCGAGTGGAAGACTTGGGGCCCAATGGATTTCCTAGGAACCGACGTGCACCAAACCACCCTAGGCATCATAGGAATGGGCCGCATCGGGACTGCAGTATCGCAAAGAGCCCAGGGCTTCAATATGCGCGTTCTCTACACCAGTAGATCTCCGAAAGAAATCGAGGGGGGTCCCATATGGACAGACCTCGAAACCCTTCTGGTAAACTCCGATTTCGTCTCGTTACACGTACCGCTTTCGGAGAGCACCCATCACCTCATCAGCGAACGCGAACTTGGGTTGATGAAGAACACCGCATACCTCATCAACACCTCTCGCGGAGAAGTCATCGATCCCGCTGCGCTTTACGCCGCCGCAAATTCGAACGTAATTGCAGGTGCCGCTCTCGACGTGACCGAACCAGAGCCGATTCCGGCCAACGACCCGTTGCTAAAGCTAGACAACATACTGGTTACGTCGCACATCGCAAGCGCCAGCCAAGCAACCAGGCGAAAGATGGCAACCATGGCTGCTCAAAACATAATCGACGTGCTCGAAGATAGGCCTCCATCAAACTGGGTGAATCCGGAGCTAGGTAAAAGGATCTATAAGGGTTGACAGCCCCCGACCTCCACATCTCTTGCTTGAATCCCGGGAGGTTCCCACCGGGTATACTTACCCCCACATGAGGACCAAACGACCCCTTATTGCGATCACTATGGGGGATGCCGCAGGTGTCGGCCCAGAAATTATCGCTAAGACCCTAGCAGACGGCCACCTCTATGAAGTCTGCCGTCCCATCGTAATTGGCGCAGCATGGGCCATCGAGCGGGCCATCCGATTCACCGGTGCAAAGGCTCAAACGCGATCCATTAAAGTCATCGGCGAGGCGACCTGTAATCCTGGCTCCATCGACGTCCTGGACCTCGGTAACCTGAGGGCAGACCAAGTAATTGTGGGCCAGGTGACCGCTCATGCAGGCCGTGCTTCCGTCGAGTTTATAGAGGAGGCTGTTCGCCTTGCCTCAGCGGGATGTGTCGATGCGATGGTGACTGCTCCTATAAACAAGCAATCGGTCCGGGCAGCTGGTTTCCACGATGACATCGGTCATCAGGAAATTCTGGCTCGTCTGACAAAGGTAAATCTAACGGGCACATAGCTCATCACCAAAGGACTCCGCGTATCCCATCTCAGCACCCACAAATCGCTCATCGAGGCGGCTCACTAT
>CAZUGG010000096.1:0-13770 GCA_964619905.1 uncultured Dehalococcoidia bacterium | reverse complement strand
ACAGTGCCAATATCGATTCCTAGTTCCAGCGATGCGGTGGCTACCAGTGCCCGCAGTTCCCCTAGCTTAAGCCGTCGTTCCGCTTCTAGGCGTTGCTCTCGGGAGAGGCTGCCGTGATGGGAAGTTACCGCCCCTTCGCCCAATCGTTTGGTTAGATGCATGGACACTCGCTCAGCAAGGCGACGCGTGTTAGTGAAGATAAGTGTCGTACGGTTCTGTCGAATGAGTTCCGCAAGGCGATCGTAGACTTGCTCCCAAGTGTCATTGGCCATTACGGCCGTCATCGGCTCATCGGGCAGCTCTAGCGCGAGATCGAGCTTTCGCAAGTGCCCCTCGTCGACAATCGTGCAGTCCGGTTCGCCGTCCGGAGCGACCCGGCCAGCACCGACAAGAAAACGCGCCATCTCCTCAACAGGCTCCTGCGTGGCAGAAAGCCCAATCCGCACGGGACGGGTCGGTTCATTCTCCTTGACCACCTCGTCGAGGCGCTCCAGGCTAAGGGCCAGGTGCGCACCGCGACGGTCGCGCGCCACGGCATGGATCTCGTCTACGATCACAGTGCGCACCGTTCCTAGCATCTTTCGGCCGCCGACAGAGGTGAGCAATATATAGAGCGACTCTGGGGTAGTAACAAGAATCTGGGGTGGCCGTTTTGTCATCGCGGCGCGTTCGGAGGCCTTGGTATCGCCAGTACGAACGAGCACGCGAATTTCTGGAAACTCATAGCCCATCTCAGCAAGCACCGTGCTGATTCCATCCAAGGGCTCGTTGAGATTCTTCTGTATATCGTTGCTCAGCGCCTTGAGAGGAGAGACGTAGAGCACCTGGACTTTGTCGGGTAGAGGTGATCCGAGACCCTGGCGCACTAGCGAGTCTATGGTGTTAAGGAAGGCCGCAAGAGTCTTGCCCGAACCTGTCGGTGCGGCAATGAGGGTATCCCGACCCTCCCGGATGGCGTGCCAACCCTTACTTTGCGGTGGGGTCACGTCGTCGAAACGCGACGCAAACCACAGCTTCACCGCTGGGTGAAACGCCTCCAGCACAGGGGTTATCTTGCGGCGCGTGCGGGACATGCGCGAGCGTCCTCAGTTGGTCGCTTTTATTTTAGAGAACGACCCGAATCAGGCGAAACGGGAAGTTGGCATTCCTAAAACACGGCCACTGGATTCACGGGGCAGCCTGTGGCTCCTTCGATGCGGAGAGGATTAACCGTGATGAGGAACTCCCACCGATTGAGACGTTCACATTCCTTGGCTAGGTCCTCCAGGTTAGCGTTATCGATAACCCACACTCCCATGGCAACAATCCCAACCTGATGAACGGGCATCATCACACGACCGTAACCTGAAGGAACGATGTCTTGTGCCGTATCACAACCTAAAACCGCTATATCACGCTCCCGGAGCCAGGGCAGACACGCAGCCTGATAGCCCGTGCGGTTGACATCGGCAGCCTCGGCACCCTCTTCGACATATTGGTGCAGGTAGCCGGTGCGCATAAAGAGGAGATCGCCTGGCTCGACCCTCACCCCTTGCGCAGCCTCCGCCGCTTCCAGGTCTTCGGGGAAGACCCCGGGCTCCTTTTCGAGCCACTTCAATCCCTTCAAGCGTGGAATATCTAGAAGCACCCCTCGCGTTGTTACCCCAGAGCCAAGCACGGCGATAGAATCAACTATGGCGCCCTCCCGAGTGGCACACATCTCGGCAGGAAAGCCGTTGTAACCTTTGCCACCCCAAAATATGTGGGAGAGAGCATCCATGTGTGTCATTGAATGCCCATGGAAGTTGAAACCAATAAAATCAGTGGAGAACTGGAACACCCCTTCATCTTGCTTTACGTCCTTCCACTTCTCCCCGCTATTTGACATGAAGTGGATGTATGACTGGCCGAGATCCCCAGGGTTAACAGCTTCCTTAGCGATCGGCCGTGCGCATGAAATCGTCGTTCCTTCGGTGACTGTCTCGATGGCTTGCTTACGCTTCTGGGCCGTGATTAGGTTGGCCGTACCCAGCTCGTCGTCTTTTCCCCAACGACCCCAGTTGCTCAACTTTTCAAAGTAGCTCAGGATCTCTGCTTCGCTTGGTTTGGTCGGCACGCCAGCCCTCCAGGTTAATCGAGCTAAGGCCGCAGTGTGGCGAGGAGCAGCGCGGCTGTCAAACATTCTTACATAAGGAAAGTTTAACGGCTTCTAACTGAAAAACTTCAGGCCCGCACCGCCCTACTCTCCGCGCCCGGACAAAGCCCCTAACCCAACTGACGAATAAGATCCTTGGGGTCTGTAGTTGGCGCTTGACAGGCAAAATCCTCGCAGACGTAGGCGGTGGCCTTACCTTCGACAAGAGTCCGGGCCTCAAAGAGCGGGAAGTCTAACCGGGCAGCACTATCACTAGGGTCGAAACCCCCAACAACTTTATTGGGACGGTATGCTTCAAAAACAACATCACGCATCTGCTTGAAGCCCGCGTCATTCAATGAGCCGACGAGCACGACCTCAGTCACCTTGCCTAGATAGAAATCAAGGGCAGCGAACCAGTGGGCGAAGCCAGAAGGCTGTTGTTCCATGAACTGCGTTACCGTGCCGATTGAGTTGCTAGCCTTACGCGAGTACTCTGCCTCACCGGTAAATACCGCTAGCCGCAGCAACACCTCGGCGGCCACTGAGCCACCGCACGGCATAGCGTTATCGAAGATGTCACGTGGCCGCACGATAAGACGCTCGGCATCGGCCCCAGTGTCATAGAAGCACCCGTCTCCTTCGACCCAAAATAATTCAATCATGTCATCAGCCAATGTCTGGGCCTCGTTCAGCCAGCGCGAGTCCAACGTCGCCTCGTAAAGGGAAAGTAGTCCGTCGGCAAGCATAGCGTAGTCTTCGAGATAGCCATCTAGCTTGGCGCGACCCCCCCTCCACGTCCGAAGCAAGCGTCCGTCCATCCGTAGGTCAACGAGCAGAAACTTCGCATTGGCGATGGCCGCCGTGAGGTAATCGTCCCGGTTGAGAACCACTGCTGCCTCGGCCAAGCTCTTGAGCATCAACCCATTCCACGCCGTGAGCACCTTATCGTCGCGCGCTGGATGCACGCGCCTCTCACGAGATTGGTAGAGGCCTTTCCGAGAACGCTGGATCCGGAGCGCCAGGTCTTCCTCCGATACACCCAGAGTTTCAGCGACGAAGGCCTGATCCTCAGGCACATTGAGGATGTTTTTCCCTTCGAAGTTTCCGCTGTCAGTGACTCCGAAGTAAGTGTTAAACACTCGAGCCTCGTCGGCACCAAGCTCCGCCTCGATCTCCTCCTGCGACCACACAAAGAACTTCCCCTCCACTCCCTCGCTGTCCGCATCCTGCGCAGAGTAGAAGCCACCGCTGGGGTCAGTCATCTCGCGCAGCACGTAGTCCAGGACTTCCTCCGCAACAACTCTGTAAAAGGGCTTCTTAGTGAGCTGGAACGCGTGTAGATAGGTACGCACGAGGAGAGCATTGTCATAGAGCATTTTTTCGAAGTGCGGCACGAGCCACTGCGCATCGACTGAGTAACGATGGAAGCCTCCGCCAAGGTGGTCATAGATGCCACCTTGTGCCATTCGCTTAAGCGTGAACTCGACCATCTGAAGAGCTCGGTCGTCGTCGTCCCGTAGATGAGCGCGGAGCAGGAGCTCCATCGTCATGGGCTGAGGGAACTTGGGAGCCCCTCCGAGGCCCCCGTGCGACCAGTCAAAACTTGAGCCGAGGCGCTGCACCCCCAACTTGAAAATTCCGTCGGCAATGATCCCTGGCTGCGAACCAGCATGCGGCTCAAGACGACTGGAGATCTGGTCCGCAGAATCCAGGACCTCGTCCCTCCGCGTGTGGTAGGCGTTGGCGACGGCCTTGAGCACCTCGACGAAAGATGGCATGCCATGGCGCGGATCCTTCGGGTAATAGGTCCCCCCATAAAAGGGTTTCCCGTCTGGGGTAAGGAAGATAGACATAGGCCAACCACCATGGCCAGTCATTGATTGGACGGCCTGCATGTAGATCGAGTCGAGATCAGGTCGCTCCTCACGGTCGACCTTGATACTGACGAAAAGGGCATTCATCACCGCGGCCGTATCCTCATCCTCGAATGACTCGTGCTCCATCACGTGGCACCAGTGGCAGGCCGAGTACCCAATGCTCAGGAAGATCGGCATATCCTCGTTTTTGGCCTTTCCCAGAGCCTCAGGGCCCCAAGCATGCCAGTCCACGGGGTTGTCCTTATGCTGCAACAAATAGGGGCTGGTCTCGTGAGCAAGGCGATTAGGCATTGTTTTTCTCGGGAACTAGGAACATGGGCCATACGCTACCGTCAGAACCGTTGGGAGTAAAGCGGCGGAGTCCATCCCAAAAAGCGAAAGCGACACCTCCTGTCTTGCGCCTCCTGCAAGCCCACTGATATCATCTTGTCGCCCTTACTCAACCACTCGACCAATCTAAAATTGAGACAGCGCAATTCTTTGCGGAGGCTCCAGTGACCACATCAGACGACAAGCCCACTGGCTACAACGGCCACGCCTACTTCACTATCGACGACATCGCGGCTATGTTGCCAAGCCCAGCCCGGCTAATGCCCGAGGTCGGTAACCGTTGGTGGAAGGCTTACTATGCGGCCAAAGAGGGCAACTGGCCCCTGGCAGAGTTCCAGGTAAAAGAGATCGAAGAGCTAATCGACACCTGCATGATTACTCGCCCCAAATACGCCCAATGGATGGAGCCCTTCATCGCAGATGATCTGGGCAACATCAAGAAGGCTATCAAGGCAGGCGACTGGGGCCAATTCGAGACGCTCTTCAATGAGTCAACGAAGAACGCAAACGACTACCACAAGGCGGCCGACAAGCCAGTACTGCAGTGGAAGCTTCCCGACCACGCTCCCCCAGATCTAGACCTATCGCCTCAAGAGAACGGCTAGTCCTAATAGCCTCTCCAACAATGTAAGCCCACTCTAAAGGCTCCACCGCGCGGTGGAGCCTTTAGTAATTTCGACAATCAACAATTAGGGTTCCCATGCTGGACACAACGCTCAGGCAAAGACTCCTCTCCCTCTACGACGCCCCAGACCCAGGAGAACCATCCACGATGGTGCCTGGGTATGACAGGGATCATGCTGAACGGACCAGCCGCATTGTCATCGCACTCGCCAAGCAGCTCGAGTTAGATCCCGGGCGTTTCACCGATCTCGAGGTGACATGCCTATTGCACGACCTTGGGCGTGCCGGGATGGACCCCAGTCTCTTCGGTCTGATTTTCAGGCTTGCTGAGGAGCACGGGGTACCAGTGCGCCCTCCAGAGATGCAAATCCGGTATCCGACAGTTGATGAGGGTGATGCCTGTAAGCATTTCTTGGACCTGATGATGCCTGTCTTCCACGACCGCGGTATAGAAGTTACTCCTGCGGTCGTAGACCATGTATCGATGCGGTTCGATTTCCGCGGCCGACTGCGTAGGGTCTTGGCCGAACACGAACCAAAACTCTCTGGTTGGGGTATATCCGTCAAACCCTGGATGGTCAAAATAATGCTGTATTACTACTACCCAGCGTTGATGAAGGACGAGCCAGCCGAGGTAAGACATATGGGAATGATGCTGGTAGCAGGGGAGAACTTCGAAGCGTATAACAACAAGGCTCGGGCTCGCGATTACTACCTTGGCCGAGAAGCAAGCCTGGCGTCCGTTTTCAGCACCCTCGATAGGTTTGAGCAAGCTGGAGTGGTGAAGCCTGAGGTCATGTTGGCACTTAAGCGCCTCACTGCGGCGGGGCGCCTCGACCAGCTAATCAAGGAGTCTCGAGGAATGCAGCCAGACGATCCGCTGCCCTCCGAGGTGCTTGTGTTCCAACAAACGCTGGGCAGGCGGTAAGAATCGCCGCTGGCAAGCTTGGCTTTCACTTCGCCCTCACCTTGGCGTGGGCGCCATTACCTCTTCGGCAAACCACTCCAGCTTCTCCAGAAAGTGATCAACGGTCCTCGTGTGACCTAGGGCAACGTTAGTCGCTGTCGCTCCAGCTTTGAGGTTGGCTCCAACGGCCTCTAACCATTCCTGAGCCGACTCAGGCATGCGAGTCTCCCCAAGTTCGCGTTGCGTCCCTTCCTCACGCTGGATGAAGAAGGCGGGCATGACTACGTCGAATTGTCGGGGGTTGTCAGCGAAGGCTGGCTGGTTCTTCAGGTATTCCAGTGCGGACGGCAGTTCGTTTGGAGTGATCTGCCAAGGGACCCATCCATCACCGTACTTTGCGGCACGTCGCATAGCTGGCTTAGTGTTCCCTCGAACCCATATAGGGGGATGGGGCTTGGCAACGGGCCTAGGCTCGAAAACGATATCGTCGAACTGGACATACTTCCCCTCGAACTTGGGGTGCTCCTCAGTCCATAGGACCTTAATCGCTTCGAGATATTCATCGGTTATCAACCCACGTTCTGGGCGTGAGACTTTGAGTACCTCGAACTCCTTCTCGAGATGGCCTATGCCAATGCCTAGGATGGCGCGTCCTCCCGAGAGGAAATCTAGGGTCGACATCTGCTTCGCGAGGATGACGGGGTCGCGGTAGGGAAGAACGAGGACGCTATTGTAGACCTGGATTCGCTTGGTGGCACCGGCAATGAAAGTAATCGTAGTGACCCCCTCGCACCAGCGGCCACCCATAAGTTTGGCCATCGCCGTGTCCATAAAGATGTGGTCCGAGACGCTCAGGTAGTCGAATCCTAGCTCCTCAGCCTTCTGGACAATTCTTACGATGTCCTCAGTTGTAGCGGTCGCCTCCCACGGTTGGAGAGTGGGGGGATAGAGGTTCATGATGGGAACTCCGAGACCGAACTTCATATAATGGCTCCTTCCCTGCAGCACAGAGGCCAGCGCTAAGCCAAGTCCAGCTTGAACAACTTCACGGCATTATCGACGAGGATCTTGTTGCGTTCATCCTCGGGAACGCCCGCGAGCGCAGACTCACGCATCTCCTTCGATTTAGGGTATGTCGAGGTCGTATGGGGGAAATCGGTCTCCCAAATGATATTGTCGACGCCAATGTGACGACGCATCTCAATGCCGACATGCTCGTACCAAAAGTTGGCGTAAACATTGGTGCGGAAGTAGTCGCTCGGTTTGCGCGACATACCGTCCTTCCAACACTCCATCACTGTGTACTCGTAGTCGAGCGTCTCTAAGAGATAGGGGATCCAGCCCAGTCCGCTTTCGACCGTAATCATCTTAATACCAGGGAAGCGTTCGAAAACTCCGCTGAAGAGGAGGTTTGTGAGAACTCGGACGTTGGCAGTGATGGAATTGGAGTCCTCAATCGCCTTCCACACAGCAGGCGCGAATTTGTCCCAGGGTCGGAACGGCGCCCGGTCAACATGAAGGCAAACGGGCAGACCCGTTTCCTGGCAGGCTTCCCAGAAGGGATCCCAGAACGACTCATTGAAATGCGGCAGGTCAAGAGCTTCGGTAGCTCCATGCCAAATAGCTCCACGGTGTCCTAACGCAGCGGCACGGCGTACCTCACTTGCAGCAGCCTCAGCGTCCCACATCGGCATGATGGCTAATGGCACGAACCGAGGGCTGACACTAGCCCACTCCTCAATTAGCCAGTCGTTATAGGCTTTCGTGCAGGCAAGACGCCATGCGGGTTCGCCACGGTGGATGAACGCACCTCGCGCGATCCCAGCCATGTTAGGAAAGAATGTGTGCACATCTGTGTGGTCAGCGTCCATGGCCTTTAGGCGTTCGGCCGGGACATACGCCGCTGCAGGCACCTGTTCCCATCGTTTGGGAGACGTACGCCTGTCAGGCATCAGGCTGGCAACGACGGCCAGACCGCCAAACGGCTCCCCGTTCATTAGCCAGGTCTCAGTGCCATCCTCGAGTTCAACAATATGGGGAACGCGATTGCCCCAAGTCCCGGCCGACATTCGATCGGTCCAGGTGTGCGGCGTTTCTTGAACATGATCGTCCGTAGAAATAGCGCCGAACTTGATCTCGATCTTGGGCATGGCGCACCTCCGTGCCTAAACATGGTGGATTCTACAACGGTGGCCAGGTCCAGCAAGTTTGACACCCCATAAGCCCCTTACTAGACTTGCCCCGACTTCCCACCCAACGACAGGAGAATGAGCCATGGCTGAAGGAGATGTCCTCTACGAGAAGGAAGGCCAACTCGCCATTATCACGATCAACCGCCCACATCGCATGAATGCGCTAACCATGGCAGGTTGGACCCATGAGATGGCATCAATATGGGATGACTTCAACAAAGACCGCTCCCTACGGGTGGCGATTCTTACCGCCGTCGGCGACAGAGCCTTCTGCGCCGGCGTCGACGTGAAAGAGACAGCTGAGCGTAATGCTTCAGGAGAGAAGCACGACCCGAAGGCTTCGGCAGTGAAGGCAAGCGCATGGCAGAACGGCGTCCGCAAACCCGTGATTTGCGCGGTCAACGGCATCGTAGGTGGAGGCGGTCTTATGCTAGTCGCAGATAGCGACGTTGTAATCTGCAACGAGAACGCCTCGTTCTTTAACCCGGGAGTGGGTGTAGGCATCGCAGCCATGGTCGGCCAAGTTCAATGGGCCAAAAGTATCCCCTTCCACGCGAACATGCGCATGGCCCTAATGGGCCCGCACGAACGTATCGACGCACAACGAGCATATGAATTGGGCCTGGTCACGGAAGTGGTGCGCGACAAGCCCCTTATAGACAGGGCCAAAGAGATCGCCAACACGATGCTGCTTAACTCACCGGCCGCGATGATGGCTGCCAAGGAAATCCTTTGGAATGCCTTGGAGCATGGTCTGGCAACAGCACAGGAAGGGCAGTCCACGATCGGACGCAAACTCTCAGGCCACCATGATCAGACCGAGGGCCCCAAGGCCTTCGCCGAGAAACGTAGGCCCAACTGGGCTGATCCCGAATAGGGGCCCAAACTCGTGCCCCACGGGCGGAATCCGAGAAGTGCCGTCCGGACCTTCTGGCACCAGTACAGTCGCGCTACAATAGGGCCCCATTTACAGGAGTCGTCCAACCCTTCTCAGCTGGTAAGTCATGACCCAGAACGAGATCCTCGTCAAAGGTGCCCGCGAGCATAATCTCAAGAACATAGATGTCGCGATTCCGCGTGACAAGCTCGTAGTGATCACCGGGCTATCAGGTTCAGGCAAGAGTTCGCTTGCTTTCGACACCATCTACGCTGAAGGTCAGCGCCGCTACGTGGAGTCTCTGTCCGCCTACGCCCGCCAGTTCCTGGGACGCATGGAGAAGCCTGATGTCGATTACATCGAAGGCTTAAGTCCGGCGATCTCTATCGACCAGAAGGGTGTCTCTCACAACCCTCGTTCCATCGTCGGCACGGTCACCGAGATCTATGACTATTTACGTTTGCTATTCGCCCGTGTGGGCAAACCCCACTGTCCGCAGTGCGGACGGCCCATTCAAAACCAAACCTTGCAACACATCGTTGATGCCGTCCTCGAACTCCCCGCAGACACAAGATTCATGGTTCTCGCGCCAATTATCAGGCACAAAAAAGGCGAACATCTCAGCATCTTCGACAATCTGCGCAAGGGCGGTTACGTCCGAGCCCGCGTAAACGGCGAGGTTCGCGACCTAGAGGACGACATTAAACTCGACAAGCGGAAATGGCACGATATTGAGGCCATCGTCGATCGTCTGGCTATCCGAGCCGACGACCATGACCTGCGCACCCGCCTGACCGACAGTGTGGAGTCCGCACTAAAGCTGAGCGCAGGCGTAGTATTGATCACCACCGTCCCTTCTGGGAGGGCTGGCGAAGACCACGTCTTTTCCGAGCTAGCCTCCTGCCCCGAACACGGTGCCATAGGTCTCGCCGAGATCGAGCCTCGCACCTTCAGTTTCAACAGCCCTCACGGCGCCTGCAACGAATGTACCGGCATTGGATCGCGTCTTGTAGTCGACCCAGAACTAGTGATCACGGATCAAGACCTCACCATTCGCGAAGGCGCTTTCGTTCCGTGGGCCCGCGCGGGGACGATGACCCCCTGGTACGCGAGCATCCTTGCTGCTATTGCAACGAAGTACGGCTTCTCTATTGACACTCCCATCAAGGACTTGGCCCACGAGCATCTGGAGATCATCATGCACGGCGCGGCTGGAGACACCGTGGACGTGCGCCACGTAGCCAAGAACGGCCGGGTCTTCCGTTTCCCACAGCAGTTCGAAGGCATAATCGCTAGCCTAGAACGGCGCCATCGAGACACCGAGTCAGACTACGTCCGCAGTGAACTCGAGCGGTACATGACAGCACTACCCTGCGTGAAATGTAACGGCCAACGACTACGCCACGAGGCGCTTTCAATCCTGATAGGTGACCTGCACATCATGCAAGTTACAGGTATGTCGATTACCCGAGCCTCGGAGTGGTCGAGCAATCTGATGGGCACCAACGGCTCCGTGCCAGTACTCAACGAGAGAGAGCAAACGATTGCCCATCAGATTGTTAAGGAGATCGATGGCAGACTGAAGTTTCTCATCGACGTCGGCCTCGACTATCTAACGCTGGACCGGAGCGCTGGCAGCCTTAGCGGCGGCGAATCTCAACGCATTCGACTCGCTACCCAAATCGGCAGCGGGTTGATGGGCGTGCTCTACGTGTGCGACGAGCCTTCGATTGGTTTGCATCCTGAGGATGATGCTCGTCTAATCGGCACTCTTCAGCAACTGCGAGACGTGGGCAACACCGTAATCGTTGTCGAGCACGATGAGGCGATCATGCGCAGTGCTGATTGGATTCTCGATCTGGGTCCTGGCGCCGGCGAACATGGAGGTCACCTCGTCGCAGCCGGCCCAATCGATGTGATCAAGGGAGAAGAGACCTCGATCACCGGTGCGTATCTCAGTGGACGCCGCTCCATACCTGTACCAGGCGAAAGACGCGAAGGCAGCGGTAAGGCAATCAAGATCAAAGGCGCTCGAGAGAACAATTTAAAGAATGTGACCGTTGAAGTGCCCTTGGGACGTCTTGTTTGTGTCACCGGAGTCTCGGGAAGTGGCAAGAGTACCCTTATCAACGAGGTCCTCTACAAGAGACTGGCTCAACTCTTTTACCGGGCCAAGGATCGGCCCGGCAGCTTCGATGAAATCCAGGGACTTGAACACATCGACAAGGTCGTAGACATCGACCAATCTCCCATCGGCCGTACGCCACGGAGTAACCCGGCCACTTATACCGGGGCCTTCACCCCAATCAGGGAACTCTTCGCGACAGTCCCCGAGGCTCGGGCTCGCGGCTACACGCCTGGCCGTTTCTCTTTCAACGTCAAGGGAGGGCGCTGCGAATCCTGCGCTGGGGAAGGCTACGTGCGAATCGAGATGCAATTCCTCCCGGACGTGACTGTCCCTTGCGAGGTATGCGAAGGGAGGCGCTATAACAGAGAAGCCTTGGAGATCCTTTTCAAGGGGAAGCCTATCGCGGAAGTACTAAACATGACTGTCGCGGAGGCATCAGAGTTTTTTGCTGTGATCCCAAAGGTCAACAACAAACTTTCCACCATGCGGGATGTCGGCCTGGGCTACATCCGACTCGGTCAGCCGGCAACGACCCTGAGCGGTGGAGAAGCGCAGCGCGTGAAGCTCGCGACTGAATTATCTAAACGGTCAACAGGTCGCACCCTCTACATCCTCGACGAGCCAACGACCGGTCTTTCTTTCGAGGACGCCCACGCGCTCCTTCGGGTCCTACACCGGCTCGCGGACACGGGGAACACCGTGGTCCTAATAGAGCATCACCTCGACCTAATCAAGAATTCGGATTGGCTAATCGATCTCGGTCCCGGAGCTGGCGATAAGGGAGGTGAGGTCGTCGCGGTTGGAACACCAGAGGAGATAGCGGCCAATAAAATGTCTGTGACTGGGAAGTGGCTTGCGCCGCTCCTGCAAGACGGCCGCGCCAGCAAACCGGACCGCCCTATGAAACTAGCACGTAGATCTGCAGGTTCGATAAATGGCACGGCATCTAAACGCAAGACGAAGATGAAATCATAGCGGGGAAAAACGCGAGCAAATTGGAGGACTACAAAACAGTGCTCACGCGGGCTGGAAGCCTGATTTGTCTACACACCCCGAGAGCCTGAATTGTCGCTGTGGTTGCACCGGTGCTATACTCCCGTTGGCTCCCTTGCGAACCAACCTTTGATGGATCGCGCGTGTAAGGACAAGAACCAAGCACCAGAGAACGGAGCACCACCGCGTTGCTCGGCGAGTACTGGCAAGACTGGACCGCGGTTCTTATCGCAACCGTTGGTGGAGCAATTCTTGTCACCACTTCTTTCATCGCATCGCTGATAGTCTCCCCCAAGGCGCGCTCCGCCCTCAAGGATCTCCCCTACGAGTGTGGCATCGTCCCCTCAGGGGAACGCTACTCTCAGATGCACTTCCGCTACTATCTCTTCGCGATCCTCTTTTTAATATTCGATATCGAGGCTGTCTTCCTTTTCCCTTGGGCAGTCGTCTTCCTCGACCCAGGGATCGTCGCGGCCGTCTTCTACGAGATGCTCATATTTATGGGAATCCTACTGTTCGGGCTAGCCTACGCTTGGAAGAAAGGAGCGCTCGATTGGAGATAGAAGCTAATCCTGATCGCCTCTGGCCTGGCACCAGCAACCTGCAAAAGAGTGGCGCTCCCGGAGTCGTGACCGGGACCATTGACCACTTCGTTGCCATGGCACGTAAGTCATCGCTATGGCCACTGCAATTCGGTCTCGCCTGCTGCGCCATCGAAATGATGAGTACCTACATGGCCCACCACGACCTCGATCGTTTCGGCATTGTGACCTGGCCTTCGCCTCGTCAATCGGACGTGATGATCGTTGCAGGTACCGTCGTGAAGAAAATGGCGGACCCTATAAAGCTTCTCTATGAGCAAATGCCCTCTCCCAAGTGGGTGATAGCGATGGGAAGCTGCGCCACATGCGGCGGGCCTTATACGAAGTCCTATTCAGTGGTCATGGGTGTCGACAAGCTCATTCCCGTTGACATCTACGTTCCGGGCTGCCCTCCGAGACCGGAGGCGTTAATGGACGGCCTTATCAAACTCCAGGACAAAATTATGAAGGAGACCCCCGGCAAGGGTGGCAGACAAAGTACCAAAGGCTCCTGAAGCCCCCATCGTCACTGACGCTGCGATGGAAGCTCTCCTCCGCGAGGCCTACGGCGGCCTCGGCGCAGATTTCGGTTACATGGTCGATCTGGTCACTGTCACTGTGTCGAGGGACAAAATCACTGAAGCCTGTCAACTAGCGAAGGGCGACAAACATCTGCAGATGGACTACCTCAGCTGCCTCTCGATCGCCGAATACGAGGAGTCTTATCAGGCAGTCTATTTACTGTGGTCAACAAAACTCCGTCACAAGTTCGCTCTTAAAACCAACGCACCCAAGGACGATGCCTCGATTCCTTCTGTCACTGGGGTCTGGCGCGGGGCCAATTGGTACGAACGGGAGGGCGCCGAGCTTTTTGGAGTCAGCTTTGCCGGCCATCCCAATCCTGGCTTCCTCCTCCTCTTCGACGAATTCGAGGGCAAGTATCCACTGAGGAAAGACTACCCCTTCGAGGAGACCCCAGAATGGAGTGCGGAAGATTCGCCGCTTTGGGAAACTCCACCCGACGATAAGACAGCCGGGGACCACACCCCATGACCATCGAGCGTGCTGAGCCGAAGGCGAATAGCCGCCTGCTAGAAGAGGATCTAGCCCCCGACCAGGGTCTCGAATGCGTCGACATGCTGCTT
>CAZUGG010000095.1:0-4329 GCA_964619905.1 uncultured Dehalococcoidia bacterium | reverse complement strand
TCGAGGCCGCCCAGGACACTGAGGTCCTTCCCGTACTTGATTCGCCCGACGCCTTAAAGCTAGTCGCAGGCGGGGGAGACGGTGGACCTTTTATAATGTTCGTGCCTGTCTACGGAATCGGAATAGACTCCCACTCCGTGACAAAATTGGTACGATAGCCCTCGGCTAAGAGAACAATGTTATTTTTAGCAGAAACCACAAATCCTCCGGCATAGAGGCTATGGCTTGAGACTAGTAGATCCAACAACTTCTTCCGTGGCCACGACGGTTGATCTCGCGCAACGCCCTGACAGCTTGGAAGGCCTAAGGTTTGCACTACTAGACAATGCCAAGCCTTACGCTCACCTCTTCCTTGACTCGGTCTGGAAACAAATCACAGACCTCTATACGATAGAAAGGGTCTCCTATAAAAAAAGTGCCCCTTCGGTCACGTTTTCCCAGGCGGAATACGAAGACGTTGTTGGCTCTTGCCAGATCGCAATCACCGCCATTGGCGACTGAGGGTCTTGCACGACGTGCAGTGTGCACGACGCGATACAGCTCGAACGAATGGGTGTCCCTACAGTCGCCATCGTCACAAAGCCCTTCGAGGCCAACGCTGCGATGATGGCAAAACTTGTCGGCGCCCCGGGCTATCCGCTAGTAGTCCTGCCGCATCCTGTCAGCAGTCTCATGCCTGAGGAAATAGACACTTTAATGCGGGACAGCCTACCCCAAATCCTGTCTCTGCTCCTTGCTCCACCTAACCCCTAAACAAGCATCCGGGCAGACAACAAGGGTTTCCTAAGCATTATCTTGCTAATCGAATAGCCCCCTTGGCCACCGGCTCGAATGACCCTGTCATTCAAAGGGATTCGAAACGTAACCGCTAGCCAATTCGGTTGTGCTAGAGTGTCCCAATCTAGTTTCACAGTTCTAATGTCCACTTACGAGCAATAACCGAGGTAATCATGGGGAAGTTAGACGACAAGGTAGCAATCGTCACAGGGTCTGGTCAGGGTAATGGACGCGGGGTAGCTCTCGCATTCGCCAAAGAAGGCGCTAAGATCGTAGTAGCTGAACTTATCGAACAACGGGCCCAAGCGGTCCAGGCCGAGCTGGCGGCTCTCGGAGCAGACGCTTTGGCGATAGCTTGCGACGTGTCCCAGGTCGAAGACGGCGATCTCACAGTGGAAAAGACGTTACAGGAATTCGGCTCGATCGACATCTTGGTCAATAACGCACAGGCTGGGGATGGCCCAAAACCCACTCACCCACGTACCGGCATCGAAGACCTAACTAACGAATATTGGGACTTGAGCTTCGACTCCGGAGCTCGCGGCACATGGCTATTCTGTAAGGCTGCCTTTCCTCATCTAAAACTCCACGGCGGAAAGATCATCAACTTCGGATCAATCGGTGGCATGCGGGGAACTGAATTCGCCGCCGCCTACAACGCGGCAAAAGAGGCAATTCGCGCGTTTACCCGCACCGCTGCTCGGGAGTGGGGCCGTCACGGAATCACCGTGAACTGCATCTGTCCGATATCGGCCACGCCGGCCCTTCTTGGTTTCCTCGGTCGCGAAGATGCCGATAACGTACAGGCCTACATGAAAACACTGCCTTTATCGCGACTCGGCGACCCGGAGAAGGATATCGGTAGAACAGCCGTTTTCCTCGCAAGCGAAGATGCAGATTTCATCACAGGTCAGACCATCAACGTTGATGGCGGAGCCTGGATGTTCTGAGTCTACGGATTCTCCAAACTAGGACCCTTTATTTCCTTTAGTCATGGCACCTTCAACCCTAATCGGTTTCACGGGAATGTGACCCTGCAATAACCCTCCGAATTCCAACATGCAAGCAGGCGACCCGGTGCTTACGGAATCGCCGTCCGTTCCTCCGAAGATCAACGTATAGGCTTGTTATGTAAACTAGTTTTGCCGTAGGGACACCGAGAAGACTGCACCAGGACTTGCTCACTGGGATTTCCGGCGTAATATTGGCCCGACAACGAATAACTATTCCGCTAGGAGGCCTAAAATGGCCCGACAATACGACCTAGTCTCCGCAGATGCCCATGCCATTCAGCCCCCGGATCTCTGGGAGAAATGGATGCCGGCGAAGTATGCCGACCAGAAGCCAATACTGTCGAAGGACCCGAAAGGGGGTGACGAGTGGATCTATCCTGAGACGGGAGGGAAAGAGCCTCTGGGCCTCACAACAACAACAGGTATCACTTATCAGGAATACGACTGGTACGGAGCCAGCTACAAAGGCGATACGGGCCTTCGCCAGATCCACCCCTCCTGCTACGACGGCAAAGAACGTCTCAAGGCCATGGACATAGACGGCGTGGACGCGGAGGTTCAGTTTCCACCACAAAGGGCAATGTCGTACTTCATGGGTTTTGAAGACACGGAGTTGCAACTTTCCGGGATTCGCGCCTACAACGACTGGTTGGTCGACGACTTCTGCGCCGCCGACCCAACCCGACTCATAGCCCTAGCTGAGATGACCAACGCGGGTGTGGAAACCAACATCACAGAAATGCGACGCTCGGTCGATAAAGGACACAAGGGCGTTATTCTCAGCGCATGGCCTAGCGGTGGTGATACACCCCAGAGCGAGGACGACGCGTTCTGGTCGACCGCGGAGGAAATGGGCGTTCCAATCCATCTGCACATTTCGATCCAAACCCCCACGTCTATCAGACAAGCAAAAGCCGCCACGCAGACTGGGACTCAGACAGGCGCCCAGAACGCGGCGGTCGGAGCAGGGTCGTTCGTATCCACAGCACCCTTGATCTCCCAAATCATCTTTGCCGGCATCCACGATAGATTCACAAAACTTAAGTTCCTTGCTATCGAATCTGGTGTCGGCTGGGTCCCATTCTTCTTGGAGTCCCTGGATGATCGGTGGTGGCGGAATCGGTACCGGACCGAGTCCAACCTGAAAGAACGACCGAGCGACTATTGGTACAAAAACTGGTTGGGCACCTTTATGGTAGATCGCGCGGGGATTGCAGCTCGCCACCAGGTCGGCGTCGACAACATGATGTGGTCCACGGACTACCCCCATCACGGCAACGACTGGCCTCACTCACGCAAGACAATGGATGAACAAATGGCGAATGTCCCAAGGGACGAGAAGCAGCGAATGGTGGCAGATACATGTGCCAAACTTTACAACCTGATCTGATCTCAGGCGCAGACTGGACAGGAGATAACAGGTGCTGCAACTAACGGACCTACTTCAGGGATTCGAAGTCAAACAGATTGACGACGACAGGTTCGAAGCGCCCTACGTCAATCATTACGGTCAAGGAACGAACAACGACGAGGCTGGAGCCAACGCAATCGTCGGCGGGGGGCAGCTTCTTGGTCAGGGCATCGTAGCAGCCACGAGAACTCAGCCCGAGAAGGAAGTCAAGACGATACACTTAGTGTTCTCTCGGGTAGCTCGAGGCGGTGACCCGCTCTACCTAAATTTGCACCGAGTACACTCCGGGGGCAGCTATGGTACGGTCGGACTGACCTTCGAGCAGCGCAACCGTCCAGTTGCCAAGGGCGTCGTGATGCTCAGCGTTCAAGAACACGAAGTGATTCGGAACAATAAACCCGAGCCTGTCGTCGACGGGCCCGAAGACGACGACACAAAGGTCGAAACAAAGGGGGCATGGGACGTCGGAAGCATCACGGGCACGGACATCTTCGCAGACGAGATCGGGCCGCCTGAACTCCCCATGTGGGTGCGTTTCCCCGGAGCTCCGAAGCAGAACGAACTCAACCAGGCATTGATCGCATACGTTTCCAATTTCCACGTCATCGGAGCTGCAATGCGGCCCCATGCACACGTGAACCCCGCGAAGGCCCATACGGAGATCTCAACGGGGGTGAACAGCCACACGATCACATTTCATGACCCGATTCCGCCAGGCGTCTGGTACCTCTTAGACCAGCACGTGCCCTACGCGGGTCGAGGCCGCATCTACGGACGAGGGGACGTTTTCACCCAAGACGGCAGTCTAATCGCCTCATTCGTCCAGGACGCGATGGTTCGGGGCTTCGGCGATGGACGCTCTCCTGGATCTCCTGGCTCGGTTTTGTAACGCCCAGCCTAAACAGGGAAACCTAGACGCGACTTAGCCTTAACCGCCGGGTTAGCGATATTCAAAGGCCACTCTCCGTTTAGCGCACGCAGAACCTCTTCGGCTATCTGGGTTCTTGCACGAAGTGTCGCAAGCGGTGAGTAGTGAGCGGCGTGTGGGGTCAGAATAGTATTCGTCATCTTACACAGGGGATTGTCAGCGAACATCGGCTGTGTCTCGCAAACATCAAGAGCTGCGCC
>CAZUGG010000094.1:0-12985 GCA_964619905.1 uncultured Dehalococcoidia bacterium | reverse complement strand
CTAGCAACGCCTGCGGTCGCCTCTGGCCTCAACGACAGTAGATCTCCGCCGCGGTCCTCGAAGGTGTAGGTTTCCTTTTCCGCGACGTCTGTAGCCTCGCCAACCGAACGAATGAAGAGGTCAGCGTCCTCCAATAGTGGTGTGTCGATTCGCCCGAAGCCGTATTGGTCCAGTAGCTCTGACGCAGTGCGATCTATGAACTCCCAGTAGGGCTGTTCATCCGGAAGAATGTCTTTGGTGCCTCGAGGAGCTTTGTACACGAAGTGCCTTGGATTGGTTGCGAGAAGGTGTAATTAGCATAACGCGGTCTGCGGAGCAGAGGAATATCGGCAAGGCATATCCATTCCGCCAACCGAAGTCACTTGTTAAAATAGGTTTTCTGGTTCACCTATTGCCCAACACCGGGTTCGCACAGCCGACTAATGGATTACCGTCAAGCCCTCGATCACGTTCTCGGGTTCGCAAATTTCGAGATCTCTAGTTCAAAAGATCTGCGCTATCGCGACTTCAACTTGACTCTTTTGAAGGAGCTCTTGGATCTGGTTGGCAATCCGCATCTGGCGTATCCGACGGTTCACATAGCAGGCTCGAAGGGTAAAGGCAGCACTGCTGCGATGGTGGCTTCGGTGGCAAGGGCTGCAGGATTAACCACTGGGCTCTACACATCGCCCCATCTACACACGGTGCGCGAGAGGATCCAGGTCGACGGAGAGATGATCTCGGAGGCCGCGTTTGCCGAAGGGGTTGAAGCCCTGTTGCCAAGGATCGCGCAAGTCAATACTTCGGACGCTTGGGGAAGGCTCAGCACGTTCGAAGTCTTGACTGCACTGGGGTTCAGCCACCTGGCGAATCGGCATGTTGACGTTGGGGTGATCGAAGTTGGGCTTGGAGGCCGGCTCGATGCCACTAGCGTCGTGTCGCCGACGGTCTCCGTTATCACGAGTCTGAGCTTGGATCATATGGAAGTATTGGGGTCCACACTTGGTCAGATTGCTGCCGAGAAGGCTGCGATTATTGCGCCAGGTGTACCCGTTGTGAGTGCCCCCCAGCAGCCAGAGGCGCTTGAGGTCGTCGCAAGAGCAGCTGATCGAGCACAGGCACCGTTGATGCTCCTCGGTCGAGACGTTGAATGGAACCGGCGATTGGAAGAGGGATGTCACGTCGTAGAAGTCGCCACCTCAACGAGTAATTATGAACTCAGGCTTCCTTTAGACGGAGGCCACCAAGCCGAAAATGCTGCTCTAGCAATCAGCGCGTGCGAGAGACTTGCGGAGACGGGGATTGCGATCGGAAGAGACGCAATTGAAGAGGGTATTGCCAACGTAAAGTGGCCCGCTCGCATGGAGACCATTTGCGGGGTAACGCCGATAGTGGTTGATGGCGCGCATAACCCTTACTCGGCGGCTTGTTTCCGCGAAGCCTTTTTGGAACGCTTTCCCGACTCGGGAGTTGTACTGGTGTTCGGTGCGAATCGGAACAAGAATCTCAAAGGGATGGTTGAGGAATTGGTGATGTTAACTGACCGGGTCATAGTGACACGGTCCCGGCATCCCAAATCGGCCCCAACCCATGATATTCTGGCGGTGTTCTCTGAATGTGGAGTCACTGGTTACGAGGCGGGTACTGTCTCGGAGGCGCTGACTAAAGCACGTTCTTTTGCACGGCAGGGAGAAGTCATTGCTGCCACCGGGTCGCTGTTCGTGGCGGCGGAAGCGAGAGAACAGATCCTGGCGATCAAACCCGAGATCTATCCGGGCTGGGCGCCCGGGATGGTTTGATGTAGGGGCTGGCTATCCTTCGAGGAGTAAGGTGAAAGAGAAAGACGAAGCACAGCGCGTTGTGGTCACGGGACTCGGCGCACTTACCCCGGCCGGACTTGGCGTTGTCGACACCTGGGAGTCTCTAAAAGCGGGACGCTCTGGTATCGACTACTTAACCTCCGTCGACCCCACGGGTTACCCCTGCGTCATTGGCGGAGAGGTTAAAGGCTTTAAAGCAAGCGACTATATCGATGCTAAGGCCGTCAAGCGAATGGCGCGATTCACGCAATTTGCGGTCGTTGCGGCGGAGGAGGCATTAAGCCATGCGAAACTTGATCTGGGAGCGGAGGACCGCGACCGGATCGGGGTTGTGCTGGGCAACGGGAATGGCGGCTACCCGGAAATTGAGGAAGGTGCGCGAACCCTAGTCGAGAAAGGGGGCATGCGGATGAGTCCGTTCTTCTTCCCCATGTCTCTGCCTAACATCGCGGCAGCTCAAGTCAGCCTTACCTTTGGTCTTCGAGGGCCAAACACCACGATTGTGACGGCCTGCGCATCAGGGACCCAGGCAATTGGCGAAGCGGCTGAGCTGATTCGGCGAGGGGGAGCGGATGTTGTAGTTACTGGCGGGATCGAAGCTGGTATCAGCCTTTTGGGGCTTGGAGGCTTCGCCGTTATGAGAGCGCTCTCAACTTCGTTTAACGATCAGCCCAAAAAAGCAAGTCGCCCGTTTGACGGCTTGCGGGATGGCTTCGTGCCTGCAGAAGGGGGAGGGATTCTGGTTCTTGAAAGTCTCCAGCATGCTCTTAAGAGGGATGCAGTGCCATTGGTCGAGATTGCGGGCTACGCGGCCACGTCTGACGCGTACCATGTAGTCGCTCCAGACGAAGATGGTTCCGGCGCAGTAAAGGCGATGCAGGGAGCGATTCGCGATGCGGGGCTTGTCTCAAAAGATGTGGAGTACATAAACGCACATGGGACATCGACTCCTCTCAATGATCGCATCGAGACGATTGCAATCAAAAAGGTCTTTGGGGAAAGAGCATCTGGAGTCGCGATCAGTTCCACTAAGTCAATGCTCGGCCACGCCCTTGGTGGAGCTGGGGGCATGGAGGCGATCGCAACTGTTATGACGATTGTAGAAGGGGTGATTCACCCCACAATCAACCAGGAAGTCCCGGCCCCAGACTGCGATCTTGACTATGTGCCTAATGAGTCACGAAAGGCAGACGTCCGCGTAGCGATGACCAACAGCTTTGGTTTTGGCGGGCAGAACGCTTGTGTCGTGATGTCCCGGTTCGAGTAGTTAGCTAGCAGCTGCTTCGAATGGTTCGATCTTGCTGGCCAGCATTCCGTCGAGCATCCGTTCCATGGCCATACTATGGCTACACGCAGCGTGCTTCGCGAAATAGTCGCAAGTGCAGTGGAAGATCCCGTCTCGGAACGTGATCTCGTGAGTACGATGATCGCCATGGAATCGGAGAGTGAATCGGCTGAAGCTTACCCGCTCTCGCTCTCGCGAGTACCGCTTCGCCTTTTCCACTTTGCCGATCAGGCTGGAATCCATCGTTAGAGCACCTCCGAGCGGCCCGCGATCGCACGATTCTACCTTGAGCTGATTTGACGGTCAACGAATAAATAACAGAAGCCACAACCCTGAAAATACTTTGACATATTCTTCACAATCCAATATAGTTTCCGGTCCGCGTCGGCCGTCTAAGACGGCTCCGTCGGATGCGCCCGTCGCGATCGCAGGGTCCAGTGTGAGGGCTGGATTTTGCGGGCAGCGTGGAACGTCGGGCAGAGGCCCGAGGACACCGCGTCCCGGTCCTTTTGATTGGCTCAGAATAAAGAGGACGGGTAGTGGTGCAGGCTAGGGAACGTAAAGAGGCGATCGAGTTCGTGTTCCATTCCATGAAGGAGCACGACGTCCGATTTATTCGCCTGTGGTTCACTGACATCCTTGGCAACTTAAAAGGCTTCGCTATTACCTCTGAAGAGCTGAAGGAGGCCCTCGAGAGGGGCAAGCCTTTCGACGGCTCCTCGATTGAGGGCTACGCCAGGTCGGATGAAAGTGACATGATCGCCCTCCCTGATCCCAGGACCTTTACCCTTCTTCCGTGGCGCCCAAGACAGAACGCAGTTGCCAAGATGTTTTGCGACGTGCTGACACCCTCCGGTGAACCGTTCCAGGGAGACCCAAGACAGGTACTGCAAAGAAATCTAAAGAGGGCTTCGGACCTTGGTTACACCTATTACCTTGGACTGGAACTGGAGTTCTTCTACTTTAGGGACAGTGAGTCGACTCAGGTTCTTGATCAAGGGGGCTACTTCGATCAGACGTCATTGGACGAAGGTTCAGAACTTCGTCGCGAGACGGTTTTAACGCTCGAGCAGATGGGGCTTCCAGTAGAATTTAGCCATCATGAAGTTGCGCCAAGCCAACATGAAATCGACCTCCGGTATGGTGACGCTTTGACCATAGCCGATGCTGTCATGACCTACAGGCTCGCCGTTAAGGAAGTCGCTACGAGCCGTGGCGTCTACGCGACGTTCATGCCAAAGCCGATGAACGGCGTTAATGGGAATGGCATGCACGTATCCCAGTCATTATTCAGGGGGGAAGGGAACGCGTTCTATGATGCCAAGGATGGGCTTCATCTGTCCCCCTTGGCAAAGCAGTTTGTTGCGGGGCAACTGGCCTTTGCCCAAGAGACTTGTCTAATCACCAACCAGTGGGTTAACTCCTACAAACGACTTGTACCAGGCTTTGAGGCACCGATTCATCTCACCTGGGCCCGTCGAAGCCGCTCCGATTTGGTGCGGATTCCGGACTTCCGTCCTGGTCGAGAAGAGAGTACCCGTGTCGAATACCGAGCACCTGACTCGGCCTGCAATCCTTATCTGGCGTTCAGCGTTCTACTGGCCGCAGGCCTCGAGGGCGTGGAACGAAAAATGAAGTTGCCTCCTCCCTCGGAACTTGAGGCAAGCCCCAGCAAGAAGGCTCCTAAGTCACTCCCTAGGAGCCTTAGCGAGGCGATATCGGTGGCTGAGGAGAGCACACTTGTTAGAGAAGCCCTGGGAGACCACGTTTTCGAGAGCTTTCTCCAAAACAAGAAGATGGAGTGGGAAGATTACCGTGGCCACGTCCACGAGTATGAGCGCCGAAAATACCTGCCCGTTCTTTAGAAACCTTTTTCATATGAAGATTAAAACCCAATTATGAGCATGCTAAGCAGAGAGCAAAGAGCTGCCATCGAACGCGGACTGCTCTACGATCCGAGATTTGAACATGATGCCTGTGGAGTCGGCTTCGTTGCCGATGTGAGTGGGCAGCAGAGTCATGCGACGCTTCAGAAGGGTATTGAGTCCGTATGCAACGTGACCCATCGTGGCGCAGTTGCAGCCGACGCGAAGACGGGGGACGGCGCGGGGGTTATGACGCAGATCCCCACCAAGTTCTTCAAGCGTGAGGTCGCGATCCTGGATGGCCGTCTGGACCGGCCCGAGGATCTTGCCGTAGGGATGATCTTCCTTCCTAGGATCAGCGAGGAAGCTAGGGACAAGTCCATTGATCTTGTCAACGAAGTGTGCAAGTCACAAGGATTTCAGAACTTTGGCTGGCGGATAGTGCCTGTAGATCGTTCAGCGTTGGGAGAAACGGCCACAGCAACAGAGCCGGACATTCGGCAAGTTCTACTCGGGCGGCCTGATTGTGACGAAGCCCAGTTTGGTCGGCGTCTTTATCTGGCTCGGAAGGAGATCGAGTCGCGGGCCCTTGATCTCGGTCTTGACGATCTCTATGTCGCGTCGCTTTCAGATAAAACCATTACTTATAAGGGCATGTTGGTCGCGCCCCAGCTAAGCCACTATTACCAGGATCTGGAAGATGAAGACTTCGAGACAGCCATCGCGGTTTTCCATCAGCGGTATAGCACTAATACTTTCCCTAATTGGTTCCTAGCCCAGCCGTTCCGGCACTTGGCACACAATGGGGAAATCAACACTCTATGGGGCAACTACAACTGGATGCGGGCGCGGGAACCAGAACTAGAGAGCGAGGTTTGGGGCGAGGATATAGGCAAGGTTACGCCTGTCATTGACGGGACGGGTAGCGACTCGGCCCAACTAGACAACGTTGTTGAGCTGTACGCTCATTCAGGTCGGGACATTCTGCACACGATGATGATGCTGGTCCCAGAGGCATGGGAGAACATGCCTCACATGCCTCAACAGTGGCGTGACTTTTACCAGTACCATGCTTGCCTCCAAGAGCCCTGGGATGGCCCGGCCGCGGTTGCGTTTACTGATGGTCAGCTTGCTGGCGCAGCCCTCGATCGCAACGGTTTGCGACCGGCACGCTACAAGTACACAGACGATGGCATTGTTGTCATGGGCTCGGAAGTCGGGGTTGTCGAAATGGACGACACGCATGTCATTGAAAAGGGGCGCTTGGGTCCTGGCCAAATGATTGCCGTCGACACCAAAAACCGCCGGTTTCTATCGAACGAACAGATAAAGAATGAGGTTAGCTCTCGCGAATCCTACGGGAAACTCGCCCGCCGAATGATCAATTTGGGGACGCTACCCAAGTCGGCCAAAATTGAGGGTTCCCTCAGCGACGCGGATCTTTTCCAAAAACAACGCGCCTTCGGTTATACGCTTGAGGACTTGTCGTTCGTTATCAAAGCGATGATCTTGGAGGCCAAAGAGCCTGTCTTCTCCATGGGAGACGACACGGCTTTGAGCGTATTGGCCAAAATGCCGCGACTCCTTTATAGCTTTTTCAAGCAGCGCTTCGCTCAAGTGACAAACCCGCCGATCGACCCACTTCGGGAAGAGCTTGTGATGTCACTGGACACCTACCTTGGCGCAAGGCACAGCGTCCTTGAGCCTAGACACGCGGAGCATGGGCATTTGATCCATCTTTCCTCGCCTGTACTTTTCAACGAGGAGCTTAACGCTATCTGCAGCCGCCCCGAAGGAGCGTTCAAGTCGGCGAAGCTGGACGCTGTCTTTGAGACTGAATCGGGAGATCAGGGTCTAAAAGAGACGATTGATGCCCTCTGCCAAGAAGCGTCGGCGGCAATCGACGATGGAGCCAAGATTCTAGTGGTTAGTGATCGTGCCTGTGACGAGACCCACGCTCCCATCCCAATGCTCCTCGCCGTAGGCGCTCTCCACCAACATTTGATCCGCGAGGGCAAGCGGATGCGCGCTAGCATCGTGGCCGAGTCGGCGGAACCGCGCGAGGTGCACCACTTTGCATGCCTTCTCGGCTACGGTGCTAGCGCGATTAATCCGTACTTGGGGTTAGAGACCCTGGCTGAGCTCATAGAAGATGGCGATATCACAGATATGACCCTCGAGGAGGCCAAGCTGAGCTATCGTAGGGCGCTCAACGGGGGCATTCTCAAGATCATGTCTAAGATGGGCATCACTACCGTTACCAGCTACCAAGGTGCGCAGATCTTCGAGGCCATTGGGATCTCTGAAGACCTTATCGAACAGTGTTTCACAGGGACCATTTCGTGGATTGGCGGGCTAACGATCGACGACATTGAGGCTGATGTCTTAGAGAAGCATGAGCAGGCTTACATGCCTAAGACTGTCCAAAAACTGGATGACGTGGGCTATTATCGTTTCCGCCGAGACGGCGAGGTCCACACTAATAGCCCGCAGATGGTCAGGGCGCTACACGCAGCAGTGAAATCTGGGAGCTATGAGGACTATAAGGTCTTCTCCTCTATGGTGGATGATCGGGAACCCATGGAGATCAGGGATCTCGTCAAGTTTAAGCCTGATGGCCCGGCCATTCCGCTGGAAGAGGTTGAGCCAGTTGAGAAGATCCTCAGGCGCTTCAATGGTGCGGCTATGTCCCTCGGGGCCCTTAGTCCCGAGGCGCACGTCGCGCTCGCAACAGCCCTCAATATGATTGGTGGCAAGAGCGACACAGGAGAGGGAGGGGACGACCCTGTGCGTTACTGGCCAACGGAGGATGGGCCCTCACCGCACAGTCGAATTAAGCAGATTGCATCCGGGCGGTTTGGCGTAACGACCGAGTACCTAGCTTCGGGCGATGAAATCGAGATCAAAATGGCGCAGGGGTCGAAGCCAGGTGAGGGCGGCCAGCTTCCGGGCCACAAAGTTATGGAGCATATTGCCAAACTTCGGCATTCAAAACCCGGGATACCCCTCATCTCCCCCCCGCCCCATCACGATATTTACAGCATCGAGGACCTAGCTCAACTAATCTACGATCTCAAGATGGTTAATCCTAGAGCGAGGGTAACTGTAAAGCTGGTCTCGGAAGCTGGGGTTGGGACCATAGCGGCTGGGGTGGCCAAGGGATATGCGGACAACATTCTTATCAGCGGTGACTCGGGCGGAACCGGTGCCTCACCATTAAGCTCCATCAAGAACGCCGGCAGTTCTTGGGAGCTGGGTCTTGTGGAAACACAGCAGGTTCTGGTTCTCAACGACCTTCGCGGGCGTGTTCTCCTCAGGACAGATGGAGGTCTTAAAACGGGCCGAGATGTGGTGATGGCTTCCATTCTGGGAGCCGAAGAGTTCAACTTTGGTACAGCCGCACTCATAGCCATTGGGTGCAAGATGGCCCGCCAATGTCATCTCAACACCTGTCCGGTGGGCGTAGCAACCCAGAAAGAAGAACTTCGACAAAAGTTCTTCGGTACACCTGAGATGGCAGTTCATTATTTCACCCATGTTGCCATGGAGACGCGCGAAGTGCTGGCAAGCATCGGAGTACGCTCCATTGATGAAATAGTTGGGCGTACTCAACTTCTCGAACCGATTGAGTCAGAAAACCCTCGCATAAAACGGTTGGAGTTGGCGCGGTTGCTTGCGGACCCGGACCCGACGGGGAAGAAGCCGAGGAAGCGGGTTCACGCACGAAACGATCGGCCGCACGATGAGCCGCTCGACGACAAAATCATCGAGGATCTTGGAGACTCGATCAAAGGCTTAGCCCCCAAAACGCTACATTATCAGCTGAGTAACGTTAATCGGACGGTGGGAACCCGGGTTTCAGGAGCGATTGCTACTGCGCATCGTACCTCGACCTTCGATCGTCCAGTAGGCGAGTTGCGTTTCGAGGGAAGCGCGGGTCAGAGTTTCGGAGCCTTCTGCGCTGGGGGTTTGCGGTTGGTCCTAGAGGGCGAGGCCAATGACTACGTTGGGAAAGGTATGGCAGGAGGGGAGATCATAATCAAGCCTCCTCAGAACGCCAACTTTGTTCCGCACGAGAATATTATCATCGGGAATACCGTTCTTTATGGGGCGACTGGTGGGTATATGTTTGTAGCGGGTAGGGCCGGCGAGCGCTTTGCCGTTCGAAACAGCGGGGCCACGGCTGTCATTGAAGGGGCTGGGGATCACTGCTGTGAGTACATGACGTCTGGATTGGTAGTTGTGCTTGGAGATACTGGGCGGAACTTCGGCGCTGGCATGTCTGAGGGGGAGGCCTTCGTTTTAGATGAGGACGAACAATTCCCTGATCGGTACAATCCGGAGATGGTCACCCTCGAGCGTGTTGTCCGAACAGAGGACGAACAACGACTGCAGGCTTTGATCGAGCGGCACCTCCAGGAGACTGGCAGCCAGAAGGCTGTGGAAATCCTATCGGGATGGGACCAATATCGCCCCCTATTTTGGAAGGTCGTGCCAAAAGGGAGCAACGAGCACAACCTCACCGGAAGGGCTCCCGGCCGCGATGTTCAGAAGGCGCCTGTTGGAGATCGGTAAAGCTGGTTTGGGCGTATAGCATGGCACAAGGCGAGGGGGGCATGGGCTTGCAGCCCCAGGGAGACTGAAATGAAAGCAACCTACATTAAAGAGTTTGGGGGCCCCGAAGTTCTCAAGTATGGGGATGTTGATGACCCCGAAATTGGCGCCGGGGACGTCCTTGGTCGGGTTAAGGCAACCGCCCTCAACCACCTTGATGTCTGGCGTAGATCAGGCCAGCGGGGCACTAAGTCGACTCTAGAGGACCCCTTTATTCTTGGTTGCGATATCGCGGGGGAGGTTGCTGATACGGGCTCGGAGGTCACGGGATTCAGCGCAAGGGATCGCGTCGTGGTGAACCCGGGGGTGATTCCCGCAGAATGTCATAAAACCTATGCTGGTCGAGAGTCCATGTGTCCGCAATACGCGATGATCGGCGCTGCGTTGAACGGAGGCTATGCCCAGTACGTGCGTGTACCTGCTGAGAACGTGCACCACGTGAGCATAAAAAGCTCCTGGGAGGAGATGGCTGCCATCCCGCTGACTATGCTGACCGCATGGCATATGCTTGTCACGCTAACAAAGCTAAAACCGGGAGAAACGGTGCTCATTCAGGCCGTTGGATCGGGGGTTGGCACCGCGGCGCTTCAAATCGCGAAGCTAATCGGTGCCACAACAGTTGTTACGGCGAGCATGGATTCGAAGCTTGATCGCGCTAAGAAGTTGGGTGCTGATCACCTGATCAACTATCAAGAGAAGGACTTCGCCGCAGAGGTGAAGGAGATCACGGGTGGTGAGGGTGTCAATGTGGTCTTTGATCACATTGGCTCGTCGACCTTTGAAGGGAACATTCGTAGTCTGGGGATGGGCGGGCGATATGTGAACTGCGGGGTGACCGGTGGACACAAGGCCGAACTGCACATAGGCCAGCTTTTCACCAAGCAGATAACCCTGCACGGCTCGTTTATGGGAACCAACGACGATATGCGGCAGGTCATGCGCTTGGTCAACCAAGGGAAACTACACGGAGTTGTCGACCAGGTTTTCCCGCTAGAAGCGGCCCGCAAAGCCCATGAAGCCATGGAGGACCGCAACGTATTTGGGAAGCTCGTACTGCAAGTGGACTAGACTTGGCTAGCGGCCCTACCGTGTGCCCAAGAGCGCGTGGGCTTTAATCGCGGCAGTTTTGCCTGAATGGACACTCCGTATGGGGTTTGGAGCAATCGAGTTTAACCTAGGGTGGATTGGATACGCGTGTTCAGGCAAAGGGCTCTCTCGATTAACCTTACCCGTTAGAAGCCGCGAAGAGGCGATCGCTGCTCTTGGCGAACGTGTTCGATGTCGAAGTGTTCGCGAGGATGGTGTCGAAGGGTTGGGATCCTTCCTGGCGGCCTACTTTGGAGGGGACCCTGCCGATGCCTCTAGTTTCACGCTGGACCTTGAAGGCTGCACAGAATTCCAGACGCGGGTGCTGGGGTGCGTTCGTGCGATTCCTCGGGGGGAAGTGCTAACTTATGGACAGGTCGCGGCGGAAGTGGGACGTCCCGGTGCCGCCCGAGCAGTGGGTTCAACGATGGCGGCGAACCCGATCCCCATTATTATCCCCTGCCACCGAGTTACTGGGAGTGGTGGAAGTTTGGGGGGATTTAGTGGAGGGTTGCAAATGAAGATCCAGATGCTGGAGATGGAGGGTGCTCTCAACCCTGTGAAGAGGTGAGTAAGGGCTCCAATGGTCCGAGATGTCCAAGCCCGGGGCCCAGGACAGAGACCGCTTCTAGTCCCCTGGTTCCTCAGGCTCCCATGGACCGATGACCTGTTGACGCAATGCCCTACCCTCGGCTTCCCGGGTCGTGGGAACCATCACGCGCACAGGTGTGATCACAGAGCCAACGTAGAGCGATAGCACATCGCTCTGTACCCGCGCTGGGATGTCGTTGTTCCGGAGGAGCTGGGCTAAGACTTCGCCCAGGGGCTCATTGGGGGCGGTGGTGACTGTAACCCATTGCATTCGGCTTCAAACAGTTCGGTTTTGACTGAGGTTGCAGGCTGAATCTGGGTCCTGCAGACGTCGATCAGCCTCCCGCCAGTCGGGCATCATGTTTTTACTGGGCCACTCGGCAAATGCGATGCTCGCGCCCCAACGCTCGAACTGTTTAATGGCCTTGGCGTGAAGGACTGAGCTAATGAAAAGCTGCATCGAAGGTTTGTCTTGCCACACTGACAGCGTCCGGAACTTTCGAGTGAAGAATCTTGCTGACAGAGCATACCGAATAATGCCCGGTGTCTGATCCATCTGCTCCGTGATTTCTTGTGTGAGCTTCAGTAGAGGAAAGACGTCTCGGTAACGCCTCAGGACGAATGCTGTCGAGACGCAGAACCCGTCGAGTCCTGGCTTGCTGTTGTTGACCTCAACCCAGCGCACACTTCCTCCGGAGAAAGGGAGAGAGGCTTCCTCCCTATACTACTCGAACGGCATGCTCTCCTAGGAGGCTGACCAGGCGCTCGAGGAGCATATCGTCGCAGGACACAGTCACGGAAATGTCTAATTCTGTTGTTTTCCCCTGGCTAAGTACGGTGAGGCGGACAGCGCTATCGCCGCCGTGCGACTTGAGAGTCTCTAACAGAGCGTTGAAGCGGACTAAGTCGGCGTCTTCTTCCGTTGTTTCTTCTAACGATATGCAGAGGGTCTTAGCGACCGTTCCCATCGGATCGGGTCCAGCGAGATTAGTAGGTTCGGATCCATGTGTTCCAGGTAAATCCGCCTTCGATTGCTCGTTTGTCGCTGGTTTTGAAGTGAGGTCTAGTGCTGGAGGATCTCCATCTTTGGCCAAGCCTGGAACCATTTTGCTGTCGAGCACCGACGGGGCAGGGTCGGATCCCTGCGGCATCGGATCGCGCATACCGGGAACTTCGTCTGCGCGACGAGCGACGTCCTCGGCTTCTCTCACGATGTCGAACGATGATCCTGTGCCACTCACGTCGCCCGAATCTTGGTTCTCAGTTGCGGGCCGGGTTAGATGGTTTTCGCGGGTTTCCTGAAAGCTCCTCACAGAGTTGCAGGCGAGAGAGATCTGGTCTTCCCTAACGCGGACCTTGCCCTCGGCCACAATGAGTTGGTCCGCTTCCCACAGGTGTGCTGTTTTTTCGTATACGTTGGGCCATACAGCGACCTCAAGCATTCCCTGGAAGTCCTCGACCGTAGCGATGGCAAAGGTTCTGTTGTCACGCCGAGTGCTCATCAAACGGACTGAGGAGACACGGCCTCCAATGGTAACGCTCTCGCCTTCCATCTCGTTGTCTATCTGACGTGAGGGGGTCACGAGCGCTGAGCCCAAATCTCGATAAAGTTCCAGTAAAGGATCTTCGCTGAGTGCGACACCGAGCCCCTCCCGCTCCCATTCGGCGCATTGACGCTTCCCTACCTCGGTTCCTTCGAGCTCGATTGTGGGGATCGGGATTGCGACTTCGTCACCAAAGAGATC
>CAZUGG010000093.1:0-5859 GCA_964619905.1 uncultured Dehalococcoidia bacterium | reverse complement strand
CTGAGCTCGCTCAGCATCCCGGCCTATCGCCGTTACCTCTTGAGCTTTATTGGAAGTCATATGGGTTTCCAAGCGATGATAGTGGTGACGGGCTGGCTCGCTTTCGACATCACGAAATCGGAATTCCAACTGGGTGCCGTGCTTTTGGCCGGCGGGATCGGGCAAACGCTGGCCGCCCCAATAGGCGGCATTTTGGCCGACAGATTCGATCACCGACGGCAGATCGTAGCAATGCAGGCTGCGATTCTGGGCAACGCCGTGATTCTCGCAGTATTAACCGCAACCGATAGGATCGAACTATGGCATCTCTTTGCCAGTGCCGGTCTCTTCGGCATAACTATGAGTCTTCACATGCCCGCGAACATGTCGTTCGTTTTCAATCTAGCGGGTCGTGACCAGATTGCGAACGCACTTGCGTTGAACTCAGGAATGGTGAGTGTCGTGAGACTGGCGGGTCCGGCAATTGGTGGGGTTTTAATTGGTCAGACAGGACCAGCGTCAGTGTACATGCTCTGTGTTGGTGCCTATGTGAGCTCTATCTTGATTCTGACGATGTGGTCTTGGCCCAAAGAGGAACATCAGCCCATATCGAAGGACACTTCCGCGATCAAAGAATACGTAAGCGGACTTTCATACGCGATGGGCAATCCTACACTCCGCTGGCTGATCATTGCCCTGGTAGGCTTGAGCCTCATCGGCTTGCCGTTTCGCGATCTCTTGCCCGCCTACGCTGACGTGCTTGGCCTGGGACCAGAAGGCTTTGGTCTGCTACTGAGTATGGCGGGACTTGGCTCCTTAATTGGAAGTCTCGTGATAGCGGCGAAGGCTAAGGTGTCGACTATGCCCACTCTGCTCACCGTTTTAGGCATAGCCTGGGCTGGTTCTTTGGTGCTGCTAGCCATAGCGCCGACTATGTGGGCGGCGATTCCAATTCTAGTGTTGATCGGTGCCGTGAGTACCGGCTACAACACGATGAACAACATTTTGGTTCAGATGACCGTCGACGGTGCATACCGAGGGAGAGTACTGAGCATCATCATGTTTACCTTCGGGCTTCACTTGGTGTGGGCTGTCGCGATTGGAGCGCTGGCGGAATTCACGGGGATACGCTGGGCTTTTGTGGCAACTGGTCTGACACAGTTTGCTTTCATTGGCTATGTAGGATTGGTTGCCAAGAAGAAGGGAATGGCAGCGGGAACTAAGGCGCCCCCCTCGAATTGCTAAAGTCAAATCGGGTTCGGTGATTTTCGAACACGCCGCTAGTCTCGAGTAAGCGTGGCTTGCCAACTGGCGTTTGGGACATCAGACACTTGGCTCCTGCATTTACTGTTGCGACGTCGACGCGTTGCGCCTACAGTGGCTCCGCGAATTGACTCTTGCAGAGTTGTGAGCTTGGTACAGGAGAACTCATGGAATACAAAGACCTGCTCTACGAAAAAGAGGGACATGTCGCGACCGTCACCTTCAACCGCCCCGATCGGCTCAACGCGTTGTCGCAGGACATGATGGAATCAACAGCGTTGGTTTGTGAGGAGATAAATAGCGATGAAGATGTCCGGGTCGCGGTAGTCACCGGCGCCGGTAGGGCCTTTTGTGCGGGGCTTGATCTAAAGGAGACCAGCCTTGCTTCTGGTAACACTCGGTGGTTGGAGATAAAGCCTCAATATACAGAAGTCAACAAGATCTTTGATTGCGATAAGCCGACCATTGCAGCCATCAACGGTGTTGCTGTGGGTGGAGGCTTCGTGATGGCACTCGAGTGCGATATTCGTATCGCGTCGGATCGTGCCAGTATGTCGACGATCTACTCAAAGATCGGTATGCCTGCCGTGGACGCTATCGGCGATCTTTTGCCACGGGCTGTAGGTCTCTCCAAGGCGCTGGAGATGCTTTACACCTCGGACATGATGGATGCTGAAGAATGTGCACGTATTGGTCTGGTGAGTCGGGTAGTGGCCCATGACGACCTCATGGACGAAGTGTACAAGCTGGCCGACAAGATTGCCTCGCGTCCCCCTGTCGCGATTCGGCTGACCAAGAATGTGGTCATGGCCCCGGTTCGGCAGAGCTACGCCGAAACGATGCCTTTGCATTCCTTCGCCTCGGCGATGAACCACAAGGTGGCCAATCACGACGTTGAAGAAGGGATGCGCGCCTTTCATGAGAAGAGGGATCCTACCTTCAAAGGACTACTAAAAGAGGAAGGCTCGCAGGAATCATAAGAGGCTTCCCTCTTTTACTGTCGGGATACTGTTGGCCCTCTTAGTTATCAGGCAGGCGATTTAGATTGCTTTGGGTCCGTACGGCAGATAGATGAACCGGGCATTCTGTGCCCACGGAGGTGCTACATGAGCAAGATCGTAATCACCAACGTCGACGAGGCTCCCTGGGTGCGAGAGGCTGTGCAAGATGATGGCCGGAAGACCGGAGCGCAGATCGTTGGAGAGGTTGATGAAGGGTTACGTGCCTTCATCATGAATGTAGCCCCCGGGTTTGATACTGGCATCCACAGCCACTCCCAGGATGAGGTTATCTATGTTGTCGATGGCGAGATCCGTATGGGGAAGAGGGTGTTGGGGCCACAGAGCATTGTCTTCATTCCCAAGGATGTGCAGTATCAGTTCACGGTTGGGGACGAGGGCGTTCGTTTCCTCAACATCCGTCCGGGGCCGGCTGACTACCAACCGCTTGGGAAGCCTGTCGTTACCAGCGAGGCGTTGTACGGTAAGAAGGCTTAAGAGCGCGCGAGGCGAAAAGTTCGCTCAATTGTTAACGTTTTGAACCGTGGTCGCCGGACCCTTACCAGGAGGTTAGGCTCCGATTAAAACGTAAGGTGGGCTATCTGTTACGCTTGCGGCGCTTCTATACGAAGTTCGGGTTCAACCGTCCAATGTCCCACGGAGGAAGCCATGGAATTCAAAATAATCGACGTTGACGCCCACGTGCAGGAGCCAGCGGATTGCTGGACGAAGCGCATGTCGGCGAAGAAGTGGGGGAACCGAATCCCACAGCTTGAAGAGGTCGACCGAGATGCGCTGGGTGCGACTCCTGTTGGCTACTTTATTGATCCCAAGCCACAGAAGGTGCA
This sequence comes from uncultured Dehalococcoidia bacterium, assembly GCA_964619905.1. Taxonomy (GTDB): domain Bacteria; phylum Chloroflexota; class Dehalococcoidia; order SHYB01; family SHYB01; genus DAOUKH01. The sequence goes on along the minus strand of CAZUGG010000093.1, from coordinate 2,771 downwards.
TCGGTGGACCGTTGATGCCCAGCCACATTCGCAATACCCATCGACTTGCCACGCTGTTATGCCGGACCGTGAAACTCTTCCCGCTAGATGGGAGGATGTTCCCAAGAGTGTCTACAATGCCCATGCTCGCCTGGAGGCGATGGATGCGGACGGGGTTGATGGCGAGGTCTTTTACCCCAACGTTGGTTTAACATTCCCCTTTTTCGATAAGGAACCGGAGTTCGAAGAGGAGTGCGTACGAGCCTACAACGACATGCAGGTGGAGGAGTGGCTTGATGTAAGTGAGCGCTTCATTCCACTGGCTATGCTTCCGTTTAATGATATCGAGGCAACAATCGATGAGTTGCGCCATGCGTCGGAGCGGGGGCACAAAGGTTTTCTGATGTTAGCCGCTCCCCATCAGAAGGGACTTCCCCACCTTATCGACTCCTACTGGGATCCGCTTTGGGCCGCGGCCGAGCAACTGCAAATGCCGTTCCATTTTCATGGCGGAAGCGGCGCCATTCGCATGTGGATCGATCCCAAGCCAGGACTTAGCCCTCGATTCAGCAGGGCCTTTGCGGGCACCATTGGTTTCAATCTTCAGGCACAGTTCATCAGCTACGTGTTATTTTCAGGAATCCTCAACCGGTTCCCAGACCTTCAGTTCGTCGTTGCCGAAAGTGGCGTTGGATGGGTGCCTTATGTACTAGAGATGTGCGACCACGAATGGGAGCGGTGCAATCTCTCTGAGCACGGCCATCCAGTGCGGCCCTCAGAGCTGTTCAAGGGACATGGGTATGTGGATTTTTGGTATGAACAAAAAGGCCTGGCTTATCATCACGTGATCGGCTCCGACCGCATCATGTGTGAGAGCGACTTTCCCCATCCAACCTCCATCTGGCCCAACTCGTCTCGATATATCGAGGGCAGTTTGGGACACGTGACCCAGCAAGAGCGTGAGATGATCCTTGCGGGGAATGCCAAACGGGTTTATCGGTTATAGGGTTCGAGATCGATCTACCGAAGCGAGGGAAGCCTTGAATATGAACGTAATCTCCGCAGATGATCACGTCATCGAACCCCCTGATCTATGGATCAGTCGTGTCGATGCCAAATGGGGCGATCGTGTGCCCCGGGTTGTGGACTTGGGAGACGGAACGGAACGCTGGGTAATCGACGGGACGGTCAAGGAGGAGCCTCGCCTGGCTCCTACCGGCGCGCTGGCGAAAAATCGATATGAAGAGCCTCAGCGCTGGGCGGACGTGCCCAAGGAAGCCTATGAGCCAACGGCTCGCTTGAACGCAATGGACCGGGATGGGGTAGACGCTTCTGTGCTTTACCCAACAGCCGCAGGTATCGGCGGCGAAGGACTAGGCGTCATCGGCGACCCGGAATTGCAGATTGCCTGTGTTCGCGCTTACAACGATTGGATTATTGATACTTGGGCTGCGGCCAGCACGAGATTCGTGCCTCAGTGTGTGCTCCCGATTACTTCCATCGAGGCGGCGACGGCCGAAGTCGAGCGTTCGCTCGGGAAGGGCCATAAGGGCATTGTGATGGCGCCCTTCCCTTGGCATGTCAACACGGAGGTGCCGCACCTCCATGACGAAGCTTGGGATTCGCTATGGAGCACCATCAACGAAGCTGAAGCACCGGTTTGCTTTCACTCAGGGACAAGCCCGCGCAATATGCTCGAGCTTTACGAAGGTTGGGATCCTGCTACCTCACGCGCCTTCGAGACGGTTAGGCGTCCGGTCAGTAGCGCAATGGTTGTCTCCAGCTTTGTCTTGTCCCGCATTGGCGAACGTTTCCCCACACTCAAAGTCGTCTTCGCAGCGGCGGGTATCAATTGGCTCTCGTTTCAATTGGAGCTTTCGGACCATGAGTGGGGTGCTTCGATGCTCGCGAAAGAGGGTATGGAGCTGAAGCCCTCGGAACTGTTTCAGCGTCAGTGTCACGTGACTACTTGGGCCGAGAAGGCAGGTATGACACAGCGTGAATTCATAGGCGTCGACAATATCCTGTGGCAGTCAGAGTTTCCAATGGAGACGTCGACCTGGCCCGATTCAGCCGGTTTCATCGAGAAGAACTTCGAGGGTATCCCGGACGATCATCGCAACAAGATTCTTTCGGGAAATGCGAAAAGGCTCTACAAGATCGATACGTAATCTATGGTTGGTGGCGATCTGGCCGAAGCCTATCTAATCGCGATGCACTCTGGGTGTGGCCGCGTTTCTTGGTGTGATCGAGGTACCTTTGAATTCCGGTTTGCGTTTTTCTATGCGCGCTTGAGCCGCCTCGCTTATGTCATGACTTGCGTAGGACCGATTGTTTAATGAGGCTGCGTACTCATGGGGCAGATACTGCTCGTAGTCTAAATTGGCACCCTTACGGACGAGGAACTTCGAGAGGTAGGAGGCAAAAGGTGGGGCCTCAGCGAGTCGGCGAGCCAGGTCGAATGCAGTGGATCCTAACTCCTCCTGTTTTGTGAGGTAGCTGATTAGGCCGATGCGCTCCGCTTCCTTGCTGTCGATAATGTCGGCTGTATAGATCATCTCTAGGGCCTTAGCTTCCCCAACGATGCGCGGCAGAGTCCAACCGAGGCCATCGCCCGCGGGAAGTCCAACTCGAGCGAGCCCGGTGGTGAATCGAGCGTTCTCCGATGCGATTCGAATGTCGCAGGCTAGTGCCATACCAAGTCCAACACCTACAGCAGGGCCGCCGATTGCTGCGATAGTGGGCTTTCGGATGTGATAGATAGCGCCGGGACCCCCTTCGAACGGGTAAAC
>CAZUGG010000092.1:0-2960 GCA_964619905.1 uncultured Dehalococcoidia bacterium | reverse complement strand
GATTCAAGTCTTGAGATGTCACCACCTCTCCACCTAGTGAATTTTTTATCACATCTGATTTTAATATTATCTTTCATGCTATTCATATAAGAATATACAAAACAAAAAAGCCTCTATAAAAGAGGCTTTCTAATTTATTGTCGAGGTGGCAGGATTCGAACCTGCGCCCCCCTGCTCCCAAAGCAGGTGCGCTAACCGGACTGCGCTACACCTCGAACAAACTATTTCAAAAAATAATTGGCTTAAAATTTATGACATTATTTGTATAAATAATAAATTTTTAATTTTGTGATAAATATTACTATTTATATACATACTTTTTAATTAAATTAATTAAGTAATGAATAAATTTAAAGCATATTATTTAGTGTTTATTGTATCATTATTCTCTATAATAAAAGCTGAGAATGATTATTATTTTTTTTATGATCTAAATGCAGGTGCAAATCTATTAAGTTTCCCTCTTGAAACAGAAAATAATGAAATAGAACTATTTTTTAATAATAACAATCCTGATTTAATATCAAATCATGATATTCCTTCATCACTTATTTCTGTGATTTCTGAAGGTGAGATTAGTTTATGTCAAACTGGCATTGGAGGAACATATGTTTGTATAGGTAGTCTAGATGAAATATCAACAGACAAAGGATATTGGATTATACTAGAGGAACCTCTAAGTTTTCTTTACCAAGGCGATACAATAATTAATGAATCTTATTTTTTGCATCCTGGTAGTAATTTGATTTCATTCCCATACTCTACAGAACAATCTATTTATGATATTCTACCAATATCTGCTCAAGATGCATTAACATTAATTATTCGACAGAATGTATCATTATTAATTTATAATAATCAGTTTTATGGCTCATTAAATATTTTTAAACCTGGAAAAGGATATTGGTTTATTGCAAATGATTATTCAATTTTTCAATATTTGAATCCTGTTGAAAATAATTCTACAAATTTTGATAATAGATCTTTTGACTATGAAGAAGAAGTTATTAATCAATCTATTTTACAATCTATTTATTTTGTTGAATCCATATTTATTAGTGGAAATGAAAATTTAGAAGAATTATCACTTAATATTTATTGTGATGATACTATTGTTGGGCAAAAAAATTGGGAAAATAAATTTTCTGATTTAATTGCAATGGGAAATGATGGTTATGAATGGACCACAGATTACTGTGATTTTAACCAACTTGTAAAAATTAAAAATAATTCAAATGAAGAATTACATGTAATAAGAGGGAACAATGCGTGGATTCCTAATAACTATAGTATTGTAACCCTATCAAATGCTAATCTTGGAGACTTAAATTTTGATCAAACTATTAATATTGGTGATATTGTTATAATGATCGAACATATAACAGAAATAAATATTATTGACAACCTACATAAATCCTTACTTGCAGATATTAATTTAGATGAAATAATTAATATCACAGATATAATAATTAATATTGAATATATCTTAAATAACTAATCTCTTTATTTCACTTTTGAATAAAATTATAAATAAATATATCTTAAAAGAGTTATTTATGCCTTTTTTTAGCTCACTTTTTATTTTGATTTTTGTTTTGTTATCTAACTTTATTCTTAAAAATATGGATAAATTTTTAGGTAAAGGTTTATCAATAGGTGTTGTTTTTAAATTTTTAATTTATAATTCAGCCTGGATTATTTCACTTGCAATACCAATGGCAGTACTAATTACTGTACTTATGACATTTGGGAGGTTATCCTCAGATAATGAAATAACTGCATTCAAAGCATCAGGTATAAGTTTTAATAAATTAATTTTTCCTGCCTTAATTTTTGGAGTTCTAGTATTTTCAATTATTACTCCATTTAATTTATGGATATTACCAGAGATGAATCATAATGTCAGAAAATTAAGTCTTGAAATAAGTAGAAATCGTCCTGATGTTGAATTTAATGAACAACTATTGAATAACTTAGCAGATAAAACCATTTATTTAGGAGATAGAAAAAGCAATACAGCATTTAATGATGTAATTATATTTGATAAAGCACAAAAAAATCATACAACCATTATTTCTGAATATGGAACATTTGAATCATTGCAAGATGGTATTATAATTAACCTACATAAGGGTTCTATACATGAAAATCTAGAAAACACAGAATACAGAAAAACATATTTTGATACTTATAAAATTGCAATTCCTTTTGATAAAATTGAATTCAATAGAAATAATAATCTAACAAGGCAAGAAAGAGAACTAAATATCCACTCACTAATTAATAAAATTCAATTCTATAAAGATAAAAATGAAATCGTTAAAGATGATATAAGTAATAGTACTATAAAAATTGACTCTCTTAAACAACAACTATCATATTTAGAATCATCAAAAAAATTAGATCTATTATTAATTAATAAAGTAAAAACTCAATTAAATAATTCTAAAAATATTAGATCAAATAATAAAAAATTATTTTTATCCTATATAAAACAAATCAATAAATATAGTGTTGAACTACATAAAAAATTTTCAATCCCAATTGCTTGTTTTATATTTATACTTCTTGGAACTCCATTAGGAATAATGTCTAGAAACAGGAATATGAGTGTAAGTATATCAATTAGCATAATATTTTTTATAATTTATTGGTCTTTTTTAATTTTAGGCGAAGATTTAGCTGATAGAGGACGATTAAATCCAGCAATTTCTATGTGGGCACCTAATATATTTTTAGGCTTATTATCTTATTACCTATATAGAATTATTTCCAGAGAAAATGTTTCATTCTCCATTAATTTAAATCTGTTAAAATACTTTAAAAAAAAGTAACTTAAGTACTTATGTTAAAATTAATTGTAAATACATACGGTGAAGATAAGCCAGGATTAGTTAGTGATTTATCAGGAATCATATATTCCTTAAATGGTAATATTTTAGAAAGTAAAATGGTGAGAT
>CAZUGG010000091.1:0-14340 GCA_964619905.1 uncultured Dehalococcoidia bacterium | reverse complement strand
GGGCCTACAGGGTTGAGATTGGGATGCGTAATGCCCCCCCGTTTATCGCCGACGCGATGAACTCGCTGTCCAGCGATGGCGCAAGAGAAATAGTGTGTGTGATCCTCTCGCCCCAGTACTCACCGGTCATCATGGGAGGGTACCTCTCTTTGGTCGAGGCAGCGAAGAAAGCGTTGCCCTCCGCTACTGCCGTATGTGTCGCTGGCACCTGGCATGCTCTTCCTGCATTTGTTGACGCGTTAGCGAGTCGCATCCAACAAGCACTCGAACGACTGCCTGAGCCGCAGCGCTGCCACGTTCCCCTGTTGATGACAGCGCACAGTATGCCCAAGGCGGTTATTGACCGGGACCCAGAATATATTGGGATGCTCTTAGAGACGGCTTCCCTGGCGGCAGAAAGATGTGGCTTGCCGGAGGACCGCTGGCAGCTCGCTTACCAGAGCGCAGGCCATCAGCCAGTTGAGTGGCTCAAGCCCGATATAAAGGATCTGTTCCCTGGGCTTCGCGAGAACGGGCACGAACGGGTCTTAGTCGTACCAGTGCAGTTCCTCTCAGACCATCTTGAAGTCCTCTATGACATAGATGTGGCCGCTACTGACCAAGCAAATGCGGCTGGTCTGACCCTCTCTAGAATAGAGACTTTCAATGACTGGCCCCCATTTATTCGTGCCCTTGCTGAAGTGGTGACCCGAGAGGAAAAGGCGGCTGGCTGGCTGACACCCGATCGGGCTCGTTGAGCCCCAGTTCTTACGTGGTATCCTGCGGCGGTGCATGACCTTTTGATCCGCAACGCGCTTATCGTTGACGGGACCGGTTCGGCTCCCCGCCACGGATCTGTTGCAGTTAGTCACGGATGTATAACTGGAGTCGGCCAGGTTACTGGCCCTTCTAGGCAAACGATTGAGGCTGACGGCCTCGTCGTTTCGCCAGGGTTCGTGGATATTCATACCCATTACGATGCCCAACTAGCGTGGGACCCGTTGTGTACGCCGTCATGCTTCCATGGAACAACCAGTATTGTGATGAGCAACTGTGGTTATGCCATGGCCCCGGTACGTCCGGAGGATCGGGATTACACCATGGGAACCTTTAGCTGCGTCGAGGGGGTTTCCAAGCAGACGCTGGTCAATGGACTGCCGTGGGAGTGGGAGACGTTTCCGGAGTATCTCGCATGGCTGGAGAACAGGGGTCTGGGAATCAACGTGGCGGCGCAGGTGGGTCACTCTTCGGTTCGCAGGTATGTGATGGGCGCTGAGGCGCATGAGAGGGAGGCGACGGTTGATGAAGTCGCGGCAATGCGGAAGCTCGTACGAAAAGGAATGGACGCGGGGGGTATTGGCTTTACTACTTCTCGGGTAGCTCACCAGAAAGGTGAGTTTGGCGAACCAATTCCGTCCTTTGTGGCACACGAGGAGGAAATTTTCGCATTGGCTAGTGTGCTCAAGGATCTGGGACGGGGCATTATCGGGATCAACCCTCGGACAAAGTCGCTCGACTTTGTACAAGAGGACAAGGATCAACTTTTCAACTTAGCTTCCAGAACAGGCAGGCCGGTCAACTGGAACGAGTTCAACCAGCGCGATGGTTACCCTGGTCAATGGAGAGAGTTGCTCGACTATATGGAAAATGCCCAACAGCTTGGGGCGATGGTCTATGCGGTTATGCGATGCCAACGTATGGACTTGCATTTCAATCTTAGGGAAACCAATGCGTTCAAAAGTTCTCCGATCTGGCGTCAATTCATGCTTCTCTCAGAACAAGGGAAGTTACGGGATCTCGAGAAAGAAGAAGTTCGCCGAAAGCTTCTATCTGAGATGAGACCGCGTTTTGCCCAGGGAGGGGCAGGGTTTGACCGACTAGCTCTAGCTGTCGCAGCGACCGATCGGTACAAGGCTCACCAGGGCAGGCTCATGATGGATATCGCGCGGGAGACTGGGGCTGATGCTGGCGAGCTTTTCTTTCAGATTGCCCGTGATGAGGCGTTGGCGACCGAGTTTGCCTTTCATGGGGTGACCAATGGTGATGATGCAGCCGTAGAAATGATGATCAAGAGCCCTGGGACAGTCGTTGGCATCTCCGATGCTGGTGCACACTTGCACACGATGACTGGCGTCGACTTTCCGACATACTTCCTTGGGCGGTGGGTTCGGGAGAAGGGGGCAATGTCTCTTGAAGAAGGCGTCAAAGCCCTGACCTCAACCCCTGCCAAACTTGCTGGGCTTGGGGGGATCGGCGTTATCGAAGCGGGTGCGAGCGCCGACCTATGTATCTTTGACCCTGATGTTGTTGGACCGAAGCCTGTGGAGATCTGGGATGACTTGCCTGGAGGCGAGTCTCGTCATGTGAAGAGGGCTAACGGGGTTCGGGATGTGATTGTCAATGGCGTTCCCTTACTCCACGACGGAGTTTCGACGGAAGAGCTCCCCGGAAAGGTGTTGCGCTACGGGCGTTAGCTCCAGCTAACCATTGAGGTAACAGTGCGTCCAAACAAACTAAAACAGATTTGGAGTGAGGGCGCCCCCGCCAATATGGGCTGGATGAGCAGCCCCGATACGCTTCTGGCAGAAACCTTGGCCTACGCGGGGTTCGACGCTCTCACTCTGGACATGCAACATGGCATGGGTATCGGACCCGATCGAGCTGCAACCTGGCTTCAGGCAGTCAGCCAAACGGACACTGTTCCCTTGGTGCGTGTGCCTTGGAACGATCCGAGTTATATGCAATGGGTTTTGGACGCAGGTGCGTACGGCGTGATAGTTCCCCTCATTGGGTCGCGTGAGGAGGCAGAACGAGCCGCGGGTTCCTGCCGGTATCCCCCTGTGGGATTCAGGAGTGTTGGCCCTAACCGGGTGCGCAACTATGCTGGGACTGATTACGTTGATAAGGCGAACGAAGAAATAGTTTGCTTGGTCATGGTCGAACACATCGATACCATCGCTGAACTGGATGACATTGCCCAAGTTCCGGGAATCGACGGTTTTTACATCGGGCGCATGGATCTGGCGCAAACTATGGGCCTTGAGCCCGCCCGATATGTTTCTTCTAAGGAACATGCCGATGCTTGTCAGGAGGTCCTGGATGCGGCTAAGCGGCATGGTCTTGTCGCGGGGACGCATTGTGGCAGTCCTGAAGAGGCATCCAAGCGCTTCGATCAAGGCTTTCAATTGTGTCCGGTTTTGTCGGATTCGCGGGCTCTCGCCGAAGCTGCATCAGACGCGCTGAAAGTAATCAGGAAAAAGTAAGTGGTTGCCCCGCAGCGCTACGTTGCTTGTGCCCGAGAGAAATGGCCGCACGTCATCAGCGCAACGGTCGACATGATGATTCGCTTCGAAGCGGTTATCCGGCCCCATCTTGGCGGAGCGGTGAGGGCGGTCGATACTGGGAAGTAGTCGAACGGGACCAAGGCGTGTTCCTGTGGGGCCTTTGCGCAACCGTGCCGTGTTGCTTGTTTGGAGGCAAACGTATGCAGCCGGAGCTTATTGCTCGTCAGATTGATTTACTCAGCAGCCATCGAGAGATCGAGCGACAGATCTATCTGATCGGGTACCACCTAGAGGCCGGCGAGTTCGCGGAAATGGCGGAGATTCTGGCGCATGCGACCTTTGGAGCCGACAAGATCGGCCGGGGTGCCTTTAAAGGGAGGGACCAAATTCGGCAGCAATACGAGCGCACGAATATGGTCTATCCCGAAGGCGGTCGGCGGACCAAAGAGGTTTACTCGAACATCTTGATTGATATCGATTTGGACGCCTCGAAGGCTGCCTCGACTACGAGCTTCACCGTTGCTCAGCAGGTACCCGGTGGACCGTTCGAGCTGCTTGTGGCTGGACGCTACGAAGATGAATGGGAGCGAGTCGATGGGAAATGGCGCTGCAGCGACCGTTATGTTTTCGCCCAGTATCACAATAACTTGGACAAGCACATGCACTCGGGGAGCCAGCCGTACAACTGAAGCTGTCGGGTTCCCCTCGTAGGCCGCCCAATCCCGTTGCTATAATGTGCTGAAAGGGTCGCTGCCGGTGGCCAGCGATCTTCCCCTCCTATGCGTGTTCTACTTCGAATCCTCGGCTATTTGCGTCCCCAAAGGCGGACGGTTCTGGCCGCCTATGTAGCTTTAGTTGGAAGCACTGGCCTCTTCATGGCGCTGCCCTTCCTGGTTGGTGAGTCTATAGATCGCATAGTCGAAACCGATGACAGGTCGGTTCTGGTTTTTATCGGCGCTGTACTAATGGGAACCGCCCTCCTCCGGGGTATTTTTGCTTACTTCGAGACATACCTTCGAGAGAAGCTGGCCCAGGTGGTCGCCTATGATATGCGCAACCAGCTGTTCGATCATCTCCAGCACTTGAGCTTTGCCTACCACGACCGTCAGCAGACGGGCCAGCTAATGTCACGGGCCACCGCCGATGTTGAAGGGATTCGCTGGTTCATCAACCTGGGCGTAATTCGGATGTCCTATCTGGTTCTGCTCGTTATCGGCGTGTCCGCGATGCTGCTGGTGATTAACTGGCAGCTTGCACTTCTCTGTTTGGGGTTCATTCCCTTCATCGTGTTCAGGGCTCGAAGCATTAGCCTGTCTTTGCGTCGGGTCTGGACGCGTGCGCAGGAACTCATGGGCGAACTGGGCACGGTGCTTCAGGAGGCGATGAGCGGGGCCAAGGTGGTGAAAGCCTTCACCGCCGAGGCACGCGAAGAAAGGCAGTTTGCAGGCAAGGCTACCGAGCTCGCTCGGGAGAACCTTACTGCTGTTCGAGTCCAAGCGAGCAACACACCGTTGATGGTTTTTCTGTTCACGGGACTCCCGGTACTGATTCTCTGGCTTGGCGGCCATCGTGTGATAGATGGAGAAATGACGCCCGGGGAACTCACGCAGTTCATTCTTTACATGGCGATGCTTCAGCAGCCGGTTCGCATGTGTGGATTCCTTATCAACCTCCAATCTAGGGCGATCTCTTCGGGCGAACGAATCTTCGAGATTCTCGATGCCGAGTCCCCGGTCCATGATCGAGTCGGCGCCAAAAAGCTTGTTGACATTCAGGGCAGTGTGGTCATGGACCGTGTTGAATTCGGCTACTCCGAGACCAGTGAAGTTCTAGAGGAGATTAGCTTCGAAGCGGAACCGGGGGAAGTGGTAGCGTTGCTAGGTAAGACTGGCAGTGGCAAGAGTACGATTGTTCAGCTGATTCCTAGGTTCTACGACGTGACTTCGGGTTCGGTGAAGGTTGATGGCGAGGATGTTCGGGGAGTGAACTTAGAGTCGCTTCGTCGCAGCATTGGAATCGTTCAGCAAGATGTATTCTTGTTCTCCGATACGATTGAAGCCAATATTGCTTATGGTGTGCCAGGGGCCAGTCGGGATCGAGTTGAATGGGCTGCGAAGGTCGCCAGCATCCACGACTACATCATCTCCCTTCCTGACGGCTATCACACGTGGGTCGGCGAGCGTGGCATAACTCTTTCGGGAGGCCAGAAGCAGCGAATTGCCATTGCACGGACGTTGCTGATGGACCCCAAGATCCTGATCCTCGACGACTCGACTTCTAGCGTCGACACGCACACAGAGTTTCAGATACGCACTGCCCTGGAGAGGCTGATCTCAGGGCGAACTACGTTCGTTATTGCCCAAAGGCTGTCGACCGTCAAAAACGCTGACCAAATCCTGGTGGTTGATCAAGGCAGGATTGTCCAGCGTGGCAAACATGAGCAACTCCTTAAGAAAACGGATGGCATCTATCGAGAGATCTACGATATGCAGTTGCGGTCTCAGGAAGAAGCTAGCCAGAATTCGCCTGTCGAGGAGTCGGCGTCATGATGCGTGGTGGTGGTGGTGGTGGTGGCGGCGGCGGCGGCGGTGGTGGCATTTCAGCTATGCGTGCCGCGATTGGTTTCGGTCGGCTTGGCGACGACGATGAGATTCTTACCAAACCGTTCGATAACCGGGTCATTGCCCGGCTATTCCGCTATGTGTATCCGTACAAGAGGATGGCGATCCTTGCGGCTATCACCATGCTGCTTTACACAGCCGCGCTGGTAGCGGTTCCCTGGCTCGTGGCGATTGGGATCAACAACATTGAGGACGGTGACGGTGCGGCTCTCAACCGGACCGCCATTATCTTTATTGGTGTTGCGTTGTTGGGTTGGCTTTTCCAGTACATTCACCTTCGAGCGATGGCGCGTGTAACGCAGGGGGTGCTTTACACGGTCCGTACCGATATGTTCCGTCATCTCCAACGTCTCTCGATGAGCTTCTACGATCGGAATGAGATCGGGCGTGTGATGTCGCGTGTGCAGAACGATGTGTTGAACCTGCAGGAATTCCTCTCGACGGCAGTGCTGGGTCTCGCCGACCTTCTAGCGTTGGCCGGGATTCTCGGTGCGATGTTTGCTATGGACTTGCAATTGGCAGCGGCCACGTTGGCAGTGGTCCCTGTGTTGTTCATAGGTCTAGGCATCTGGCAAAGCCGAGCTCGACCCGCGTTTATTCGTGTGCGACAGGCAATTGCTTTGGTTAACTCTGACCTGCAGGAGAGCGTCTCGGGCGTCCGTGTGATCCAGGCTCTCAATCGACAAAAACAGAATCGCGAAAACTTTGACGATTTCAACGATGCCCATTTGCAACGGAACCTGGAGGCGGGGCGCCTTTCCGCCCTGATCATGCCGAAGGTCGAAACGTTGATGGCCGTTGCGCTAACCGTTGTCGTGATATTCGGGGGCAACAGTGTGTTGGGCGGCCACCTCGAGGTAGCCGTGCTTGTTGCTTTCGCGTTGTATATTCAACGCTTTTTTGACCCTATTCGTAACCTGACGATGCAGTACACCGAGATGCAGCGTGCCATGGCTTCGGGCGTACGCATTTTCGAGTTGCTTGATACGGAACCTGATGTTGTTGATGCTCCTGATGCTGTTGAACTCAACAACGTCAAAGGTCAGATCACCTTTGATCACGTCAGTCACCGGTACACGCCAACAGTCAAAGTGCTCGAGGATATCAACCTGAAGGTGGAGCCTGGAGAAAACGTTGCGCTTGTGGGGCAGACGGGTGCGGGCAAAACGACGATTACGTCACTGATCGCGCGGCTCTACGACGTGGCCGAGGGTGCGGTCCTGATTGATGGCCATGACGTTCGAGAGGTTACCGCTGGTTCCCTTCGTGGTCACATCAGTATGGTGCTCCAGGACCCATTCCTGTTTTCGATCTCGGTGCGGGACAACATTCGGTATGGAAGGCCCGAGGCCTCAGACGAAGCCATCGAGCGAGCTGCGAGGTTTGTGGGTGCCCACGACTTTATTAATGGGCTGGCGGACGGTTACGACACGATCCTTCAGGAGCGTGGAGGCAATCTCAGCGTAGGTCAGCGTCAACTCGTCAGCTATGCTCGTGCCATCGTGCGGGATCCAGCAATCTTGATTTTGGATGAGGCAACGGCGAACATTGACACCCAGACGGAGTTGCTAATCCAGAGCGCGGTCGCAGAGATTCTCAAGGGTAGAACATCGGTGGTTATTGCTCACCGCCTTTCTACGATCCGTAATGCGGATCGAATTGTTGTTCTCGAGCATGGCCGTATTATCGAATCGGGCTCTCATGAAGAGCTTATGGCGCTAGGTGGCTCCTACCACCGCCTCTATACGATGAACTACCAGGTCGAGCGAGACGGGGCTGCTCGGGTGGATTAGCTGTCGGCTTGCGGCGCCGGGCTTGAGGTACAGCGGGGTGCGTCGGGGAAGATATGAGGCCGGGATCGTTACCGGTTGTCGCTTATCAGCCAGTAGGCGTTGGGCATGCCTTCGTGGATTGAGGGTTTTTCGAAGCCAGCCGCATTAAGCTGCGCCTCATATTGCTCACGATGCCGACATTCGCCTCCCTCGGTTCCCATCAGTAGCCCAAGTGAATAAGCGGTGGAGAACCACCCACGGCCTCCCATGGGCGGGTCGTCCAGGAAGAAAGCATGGACGGCAAGTCGGCCATCGTCTGCGAGATGCTGACGAACGATCTTGAGGAGTTTGATAGCGCGTTCTTCCGAGAACAAATCTAGGACCATGCTTAAGATAACAAGGTCATATGGCCCACCTAAATCGATTTTGAAGGCGTCGCCCGGCAGGTAGTTAACGCGCTCAGCGACGCTGAGTCGTTTCGCTTCCTGCTTTGCCTGCAGGAGCACTGCGGTTCCGTCGTTGCACCACATGTGAGCTTGGGTGTGGGCTCGACCTATGTAGAAACCATACGAGCCCAACCCACAACCGACGTCGAGGATATCTAGGTGGTCGCGGCCACGGGCCCAATCCCCAACGACGCCAAGCAACGACTTGGCCGCTGGCCCAGCGAATACTAAGCTTGAGCCAGCGTGAGTTGCCCATTCGTCCGAAAAAGGGTTGTCTTCTGGGTCGTTGTCGATGGGTCCTCCGGTTCGGACCCCGTCCGCAAGGCTCGACATGCGCGCCCATAGGCGGTCACCACTGAAGATATGTCGTACACCGCCTACGTATCCGGGCCTGCCACTGACAAGGTGAGCTTGGGCTGAAGGGGTGAGCCTATACTTGCCATTCTCGAAAACCAGAGCGTCGAGTGCAGCGAGACCATGGAGCAATAGCCGCGTTGCTCGTGGATCAGTACCTGCTTCTGCTGCGATTGCGTCAGAGCCGGCAGGGCCTTTTGCGAGATGGTCGAATAGACGCAACTCTAACCCTGCACGCAAAACCGCACTCCTTAGGAAGGCGAGCGTCATCGTCACATAATCTTCGGCGCTCTCAGGCTCGGCCCAGAAAGCCCTAACGCGAGGTTTCTCTCGGAAGTTATCTTTGGGACGGGCCATTAGGCTCAGCCGTCGAGAGTAAATCTTGGTTCATAGCAGAATCGATTCAGCATGGTCGAGAGTATGGCGTGGCCGAGGCGAAAGAAAAGCCCCCCGAAAGCGGAGGGCTTTGTGGGATGGCGAGCTGGAGATTACTAAGCCGTGGGTGTGCGAGCGCCGTTGTTCTGTCCGGCGAAAGCCTCCCAGCGTGCTTCCTCCGCAGTTGCCCTGGTTCGGCGGGCAGATACTTCTTCTGCGCGTTGAGCCTGCTGTAGTTCCATGATCTGTCGCGTTTGACGGCTGGAGGCGCCGATACTTTCATTAACATACTCGTCTAAGCGTTCGGCGATGTGCCCCAGGAAATTAGTGAGCAACTGAGCGGCGAGGAAAGGTACCGACAGGAAACTAGTCGCGAGTTGCGCCGCGAGCAGAGGTACGCGAACGATGCTGGCGGCCAGCTGGGCCATAATTAAGGGAAGTCGCAGTAGCGTGGTATCGATTTGGTTGGCCAACTGAGGAACCTGAGATTGGTGCGTCACCCCGTCACCTCCGCGAACTTAATAAGTGAGCATTCAAGCACAAAAACTTTGAACCAATTTTAGATAGGTTCTAAACTAAAGTCAATATTGATCGGGGCCTGCATCGGTAATCTATCGTTCCCGGCCCTGGTGACCCTCGTAGTCTGGCAGGGTATGGTGTGAAACATGACCTCTCCCTTAGAACCGGGCTGGTGAGCCTCTGCAAGTCATGAGTTCGCCGCAACGAAACTTACTTGCTGATCGCAAATGGATTGTCATGGTGCCTATCGCCATGGGGATTTTCATGAGCGCGCTCGATGTGGGCGCAGTTAACATTGCATTGCCCACGGTGAGCGCGCATTTCGATGCTGATCTCTCGACAATCCAGTGGGTAGTGTCGATCTACCTCCTGGTGCTGGGTGCAACGCTGTTGCCAATGGGGCGCGCGGCGGACCTCCTAGGTAGAAAGAGGCTCTACGTTACTGGCTTCGTCATCTTTATCGCGGGCTCCGTGTTGGCTGGCGCGGCTCAAAATATCGAATGGCTGCTAGTTGCACGGGCCTGCCAAGCGGCCGGGGCGGCAGCTGTTCAGGCCACCGGTCTTGCCATCGCGATCTCGACTTTCCCGGAGAATGAACGGGGCAAAGTACTAGGGACCGTTGTGACTATAGTGGGGCTTGGCATTGTCGCCGGACCAGTGGTAGGCGGTGGCGTGATAGATCTCTTTGGTTGGCGGGCTGCCTTCTTCATTAATGGGGTTGTGGGACCCATCGGGCTGATCTTAGCCGCCCGCATCATCAGTAATGATCGGGACCCCACACAAGCGAAGGGCCGCTTGGACGTGGTCGGCATGTTGACGTCTGCACTCTTTCTAGTTGCGGCAGTCTTTTTCGTGTCCCGTGGAAACGCCGCTGGCTGGGGGTCTTCTACGATTGTTGGCGCCGGAGCTTTGGCAGGAATTGCGCTGGCGCTTTTCCTGCTTCACGAAAGCCGCACGAAGGACCCTATGATTGATCTTGCCCTGTTTCGACGCAAAGCCTTTGCGTTAGGCAGCTTTGCCAGCTTCCTCGCGTTCTCTGCGATTGTATCGAGTGCTTTCATGGTGCCTTTCTATATCCAAGGGGTCCTTGATATTTCGCCGGCGCGCTCAGGACTAATACTGGCCCCGCAGGCGGTCATGCTTGCAGTTGCCGGTGCTGTTTTTGGAAGGCTCTCAGATCGGGTTGACAGGCGAATCCTGGCTACCGCAGGGATGAGCTTGACGACGGCAAGTTTGCTGGTACTCAGTCGGCTTGATACAGACTCGGGCCTTCTGGAGGTGATCGTACCTCTTATGGGCGTGAGTCTTGGTATGGGAATGTTCTCACCCGCCAATAATGGATCCGTAGTCAATTCCGTGGAGCCGGAACGGTACGGGCTTGTCTCGGGCTTCCTCGCGCTCATGCGTACCATAGGCCAGGTCTATGGTATCGCCGTCGCAACGCTGATTGTGTCGATAGCGATCACGAGCTTTGGGATCGAACCTGACATAGGGGCGCTGCGTGATGAGGTGAAGGAGCCGAGCAGGTTACTTATAGATGGCTTTATCACTGGTATGCAGCGCGTTTACCTGTTCGGTGCCGCGATGTCGGGGATGGCGGCAATCCTTTCGCTAACAAAAAGGGGAGCGCGGTATGGAGACCAGGCGGTGGACCAAGAGCTTTTGGCAACGCGTGACGGTTGAGCTATCGGATTACATAGGAGCAGAAATTCGAGAAGCCCAGGCAAAGCAGTGTCGGCGCGCCGAGCGAACGCGCCTTCGTTAAGCTGCTAGGGTTTAGTCAGCGCCCTTCTGAATGTCTGAAACATTTGGGACAAGAATTCATCGCGGCGAGCGGTGAGTTCAAGTTCCTGTTCTGGCGTGGGTTTAAAGGCCTCGATCTCCCCTGGGGCTAGTTGTCCCCTGCTTTCGAGTAACCACTCCAAAACTTGTTGACGGTCGATGGCGACCCAGACGGCGGCGGCCAAATCTACGGCCATCTCCGCTAGGTGTTGGGCCGACTCATCTTTGAAGTACTGTTGCCAGTCTCCTGGGACTCCCCAGCCGGGAGGACGTGGTCGTTTGGCCATGCTTGCACCTTATTCTTTCCAGGCGAGCAGGACGAATGGAGGCCATCCAGAGGTGAGATCAGCGAAATGGCGTAGGCGATCGCCGGTCCTTACCTCCACCCGCTCAAACCCTGCATCCTTGCATATCTTGGCCAGATCCAGTGACTTGAACTCTTCCCAATAAGGCTCGTTATTGTGCACGGTCTGCCACTGGTCGTACCATTGTTCATAGGCGTCCATGGAGGCGAAAGGCAGTTCATCTCCAATCGCGAGGCAACCGCCATGATCCAAGACGCGGAAAGCCTCACCGATGATCTTGCGACTTCCTTCTTTTGGTACCTCATGGAAGAGGATCGTGGCCGAAACGAGGCCGAAGTAACCGTCAGGGAATTTGGTCTGCTCGGCGGTGGCTTGCCTGAAGTTGATGCCGAGACCTCGTTCAGCCGCTCGTTTGCTTGCGAGTCGCAACATGGGTTCTGACGGGTCTATGCCCCAAACCGTTGCTTCTGAGAAGCGAGTTGCGTAACCTTCTGTGCTGCGCCCAGAGCCGCAACCGAGATCGAGGATTCTCTTGTAGTCGGTTTGTGGCACATGTAGCGCGACGCCATTGGATTGCAATGTAGGGAAGGAGATGTCCAGACCGAGATCATAGCTAAGGCCGGACAGGGGAGAGCCTGCGTAGCCGTCTGGTTGATGATGGAATCCTTCTGAGTAGTAGTCAGGTATTGATAGATCGGGGTTGAGCTCTAAGGTTCCATTAAAGCCAAAGTCTTCGTTTTCAAGCCAACGTTCGAGGTCTGGGGCCGAGGCAGCCTCTAGTGCAATTTGAGCTTGCCACTTGAAGTCCTGGCTCTTGCGGCGCATGAATCGCATAAAACGGACCATGGCAGCGTCGTCAAGGAGGACTCCGACCTCCTCCGAGTTTTTCGGCGCTGATCTGGATGCCAGCCCACGCTTGCTCGAAGCCTTTTGCCAGGCTTCGTCAACAGAGGGCCGGAAGATGCTCGCAACTTGCTTGACCAGGCCTTGCGCGAAGTCCAATCGTGCTCGGTGCGGTTGGCTCCACGAGAGAGGACTTGCCGTCGAGTTTGTGCTGTGTTGCATTCTCTTGCTCCGGTCGTTCAGCTTTGGACAGCGCCATCCAGTATTGACCGCGATATTAGGCGACTTGCGCCTGTGCCCAGAACCATGATGCCCGAAAACGACTGCATAATCTGGAGAACCGGGCCCATTATAGCGGCCGCGCATGCTTGGCTTTCCAAGATTACCGTCTGCTCTTGATTTCGTCTTTACTCTTATTCTTAGGCTAGAAAGAGGAATTGGTCTCGCGGCTGTTGCTCCAATGCGTTCCTTGCCCATTTGTATGCGAATCATCTCTGCTGCGGTCGCAATGGTCGTCGTAGTGACGGCCTGTTGGACCGAGACTTCGGAGGAGCCGACACCCCCACGGGCTACGGTTTTGGGTCGAGAAGCGACGCCCAAAGAGGGACCGGTT
Source organism: uncultured Dehalococcoidia bacterium (assembly GCA_964619905.1). Classification (GTDB taxonomy): domain Bacteria; phylum Chloroflexota; class Dehalococcoidia; order SHYB01; family SHYB01; genus DAOUKH01. The sequence continues at coordinate 1,447 of CAZUGG010000091.1, read as the reverse complement.
GTAGATCTTGGCGAGAATGCCCAGTTAGCCAAGCGTGGCGGTGTCCTAGTTTTGGCAAACCGCGGCGATCCTCCCGCGGGCTTCGATCCGATGCGTACTAGTAGCATTGCGCTGCATCATCCAGGTGGCGCCATCTTTGGGCCGGGAAATCTAGTAACTCGTTGCAGACAGAACATCTATCTTGTCTGTCCAAATTTAGCCACCGATTGGATCGCCTCACCGGACTTCAAGGAATGGACATTCACGTTGCGGCAGGGGGTGGCTTGGCATGACGGTGGTGTGCTTAGCGCCGACGATGTCAAATTCTGGTTCGAGATGGCCGCTTTTGGTCTCGTTCAGGGAGATCGATTACGAGCCCCAGCGTACTTTCGAGGCGACCTGGGTGACCTGCAAGGCATCGAGGTTCTTTCCTTCGGCCAGATCCGCATAACTTTGGCCAAGCACAATCCTCAGTATCTAGAAGTGCTCATGAACCCACGTCTGAAAATTGCTCACCCTGCGCACCTCATGGGCCCTCAAATAGAGGATGGCAATTTAAGTGTGGCGCCGATTGACGTGGGCTTCGTTGGTACCGGACCGTTTCATCTCTCGACCTATGACCCTGGGGCCCTCATTCACCTTCGTAGGTTCCAGGATTATTGGGAACGGGACGCTCTAGGCGAGTCGCTGCCCTATTTGGACGGCATTGACTTCGTGATCATTAGTGAGCCCGCAGCGATGGATGCTGCGTTTCGGACGGGCCGACTCCACGGTGGGGCTCGTGGCGAAGGTCATTATCTCACTCAGGAGCGCCAACAAGGTTACGAAAGCGACCTCGGAGACGAAGTTTGGTATGCCCAGATGCAGGGGGGACTTTTCCGACTGGGCTTCAACGTACTGAGAGAGGGGCCGTGGCAAGACGTTCGTGTGCGCCAAGCAATTTCGCTGTGGATCGATCGGGAGGCTGCTATACCAGTAGCTTTTGGCGGATTTGGCTATTTGTCGCCGATTCTAGGGCTAACGAATCCTTTCACGAACAACGACTTTGTGACATGGCCGCGATTCAATTCCTCCGACCTTACCGACCGCCGCGCGACGGCGCTAAAACTCATGGATGAGGCAGGGTTTGTTGACGGGTTTCCGATGGATTATCTCTGCCGGGCTCGGCTTGTGATTAGATGCGAGTTTCTCCAAGGCCAGCTCGCTGGCCTTGGCATTGAATTGGAAATACGTGTTGTGGATGAAGCTGAGTGGAACCGTGGTCGCTTGAGTCTCGAGTACGACAGCCAGCCCGGCGCCCATTTCACCAGCCCCGTCCCGGAGGGGACCGAATCAGTCTTCGGGCGGTATGAAAAGAATCCCGATTCCTATAGCAAGCACGACGATATGCGTGTAGACGATTTTTACGAAAGACTTAGGGGCGCGCGCAGCTTCAGTCAGCGTGTACGGGTTTGGCGTGAGTTCGAGC
>CAZUGG010000090.1:0-17313 GCA_964619905.1 uncultured Dehalococcoidia bacterium | reverse complement strand
GTGGTAATGGCTGCGGGGAAGGGCACAAGGATGAAGTCCAAACTGCCCAAAGTACTCCACTCCGTTTGCGGTCGGCCCATGGTGCGGCATGTTACTCAGACTGTTCGGGATGCCGGCGTTGATCGGGTCGTCGTGGTTGTTGGGTCTGGAGCAAATCTAGTTAGATCGGCCCTGGAAATCGGAACTGAGACTGTCGAACAAAAAGAGCAGCTTGGCACGGGACATGCCGTTACCCAGGCTCGTACCCTTCTGGATGGGAATGCCCGGCATGTTCTTGTCCTCAATGGAGACCTCCCTCTGATCAAGACGGAGACCGTTAAAGCACTGATGTCCGCGCATCTGGATGGTGGGGCTCCCATCACGTTCCTGACTGCTCGGGAGTTTGATCTCGATGGCTATGCCCGAGTGATTCGGGACAAGAATGGTGTAGTCCAAGAGTTGGTGGAGGATGCGGATCTAACTGTGGATCAACGAGGCATTGATGAGGTCAATGCTGGATTGTACTGCTTCGATGCGCAATGGCTATGGGCACATTTGGATGAACTGCCGCTTGGTCACCATGGGGAAAGTTATCTTACGAGACTCATTGGTTTGGCTGCCGAGTCTGGAATTGCTGCAGCGACTCTGGAGGTGGGACACGCTAGTGAAACGATCGGTGTGGACAATAGGTCTCGGCTCGCTAGGGCGGAGGCGCTATTGCGGGAGAGGATCCGTGAGCATTGGATGAATGAAGGCGTGACTTTGATCGATCCGCAGACAACCTACATCGATGCCGACGTGCGTATAGGACTGGACACAGTTCTTCGGGCAAACACCGCCATTCTAGGCGACTCCAAGATTGGAGAGGATTGCGAGATTGGTCCCACCAGCATTGTTGCCGACTCTACTGTTGGGGACCGCAGCGTTATTCTGGCCTCGGTTATCGAGGAGGATAGCTGCCTGGCCGATGACGTTCGTGTGGGTCCGTATAGTCATGTGCGTGGTGCTAGTGAGATCCAGCAGGGGACTCGGATAGGTAACTTCGTTGAAGTGAACCGTAGTGTTCTCGGACCTAGCACGAAGGCGAATCATTTTTCCTATATCGGTGATGGTATTTTTGGTGAGGGCGTCAACATCGGTGCTGGCACGATTACGTGCAACTTTGACGGAGTGAGCAAGAATCCAACTGTTATCGAAGATAACGTTTTCATCGGCTGTGACACTATGTTGGTGGCGCCCTTGCATGTGGGAGCTCGAGCGAAAACGGGTGCGGGATCGGTTGTGACTAGAGATGTACCCACGGAGCATATGGCCGTGGGCATGCCTGGCAGGACCACGAAGATAGATCCTTCCGCACTACCAAAACCCAAAAAGAGTAAGGCGGTTGAGATAGCGCAAAAGCGCAAGAGCCGCCGCGCCCAGCGGAGGAGGTGATCGTCTCTGGACAGTGCTAGTTGGATTGAGGTTGTTATCCTCATCATATCCCTCGCGCTTCTCACGTTTGTTGCTGGGAGCCTTACTACGCTCGCCGAGGTTCGCCGTAGTCGTCTGCTGCGGCCCTCAGGTCCTGAGGAAATCCTTGAGTTTGAGCACCGCATCGACGTTTATCAAAATGCGCTTGTGCCGCTTCGAAGAGCTGCTCTCGTTGGCCTGGTGGCTGCGGCAATGCTCTTGGCACTGAATCTCTCCGATGGCAAGACTTGGTCGGCAGTGGTCGCTGCTGTTGCGAGCTATGCGAACGCCGTAATCGTGGAAGCGATAGCCAAGCATCTGGCTACACGTAGGTCAGAGGTCTTCTTTCGTTATTCCGGGCCACCGCTGGCTTTCGTCGGCTGGCTGCTGCGCCCATTGACCAAACCGAGGGTAGTTTCGAGTCGAGATCTGAGAGAGGCGCCGACGAATGGCCTGACTCCAGGCGGAGCTATGGAGCACGTTCGTCAATTACAAGAACTGGTATCCACAGCCCAGGAAGACCCGGCGGCAGACATCGGCGCATACAAGATGATTCGTGCCATCGGCGCTCTTAAGTTGAAGAGCGTTCGGGAAATCATGACGCCTCGTCCTGATATGGCCACCGTTAGCACTGAGGCTACACTCCAAGATCTTGTCGAAGTGATGGTCAAAAGCAGGCACAACCGAATCCCTCTATATCAGGGCACCATGGACCATGTCGTCGGGCTCATCTACGCTCGAGACGTGCTCAGCGTTCTGGCAGGTGCCACAGACGACTTTGACCTAGTGCGGCTAGCTCGCCCTGCCCACTTCATTCCCGAGACGAAGATGGCCAATGAAGCCTTGAGTGAGTTCCTTGCTCGGTTTATCCACTTCGCTATCGTTGTGGACGAATACGGTGGAGTTGATGGGTTGGTGACGCTCGAGGACCTCCTGGAGGAGATCGTGGGCGAGATTGAACAGGAAAATGAGCCTCCGGAGACCCCCATAGTAACTCTTAACGAACAAGAGGCGATTGTAGAGGGTCAGGTTCCGCTCGATGAGGTCAATGATGTGTTAGGCCTGAACCTCGAAGGCCAAGGATTTGAAACCTTGGGCGGTTTCGTCCTCCACCGATTGGGGAAGGTGCCCACCCCAGGAGAATCATTCGAGTCCGATGGTTTGGCAGTCGAAGTACTGTCCCTGGACGGTCGCCGAGTTCGTCGGGTGCGGGTGAGAAAACTTCCTGAAGAAGATGAGGCGGCGTCAGTAGGTTGATTCGGCCGCTTACACGCTGAACAGTACGTGCATGATGTCACCATCCTGCACGGGGTACGTTCTTCCTTCGGTCCTCAGGAGGCCTCGGTTCTTGGCCTCTGACAAAGAGCCGGCTTCAATCAAATCTTGGTAACGGACAACTTCTGCTCGGATGAAGCCGCGTTCCAAGTCGGAGTGAATCTTTCCGGCTGCCCGCATAGCTTCAGTGTGATTTGGCACGGACCAGGCCCGAACCTCGTCTTCGCCGACGGTCAGGAATGAGATCAATCCTAGGAGTTCGTACGAGCTTCTGATTCCCAGGGCAAGGCCCGATTCTTGGCCGCCCATCGACTGTCTGAATTCAGCCGCATCGGTCTCTTCCATTTGTGCTAGTTCTGCCTCCAGTTGAGCGGCGACTACAAATCCGGAGACCCCAGGCCCTGAGAGGTGTTGAAGAAGCTTCGTTTGCAGAGCTTGTGCTTCACTGACCTTCTCTTCGTCGGTGTTTAGCACGTGAATGATCGGTTTTGTTGTGAGGCATTGGAAGTTGGCGAGCTGCTTGGCTTGCTCGTTGGGTAGCCCTTGGTCGCGGATGGGTATACCACCTTCGAGTGCTTCTCTGACACCGCCGAGCCACTGTCTTTCTTGCCTGGCAGCATCGCGGAGGTTGGCCTTGTGTGACTTGGATTCGTTCTCTAGTCGTGCCAACCGGCGTTCCAGTATCGTCAGGTCGGAAAAGACCAGCTCTAGGTTCATCGTCTCAATGTCGCGGAACGGATCAACACTGCCCTCGGGATGGACTACCGAAGCGTTGCTGAAGTCTCTAACTACGTTTAGAAGAGCATCGACTTGTTGTAAGCGATTAAGCTGGTCCCCTTCTATAATTGCCCTTCGGTTCGGAGCATCCAAGGCCCGTGAGAAGTCCACGTATGTGACCTCTGCGTGAACGACGCGGCGTGGCTTGAAGATCTCAGCTAGCTTGGCTAGCCGGGGATCGGGGACGCGGGCAACTCCTATATTGAGCTTATCGCTCCCTGGGATGGGTGCGACTCGGGTAAGGGCGGTAAAGGTGGCAGTCTTACCGCTAAGGGGGAGGCCTATAATGCCTATTTCCATCAGAAGTTGGGCTGGTCGAGGGGCGATCTCCAGTTTACCCACGTCGTTACCGCTTGGTCTAGGACCCCAGGGGATCCAAGAGGGACTGGTCCGACGTTCAAGAATCGATCCAGTTTGGAACAGGTGCTGAAGGTAAAAGCGCAAGAGAGACGATCATATGACCGTCTCTCTTGCTTCTTGATGCGCGGTTGTTTATAGGTTTGGTTGAGGAGTGGTGCGGAGGTAGGGCTTGATCTCTTTGAAGCCCTTGGGGAACTTGCTGGGAATATCTTCTGTCTTGATCGCTGGAATCACCACGCAGTCATCGCCGTGCTTCCAGTCCACGGGGGTTGCGACTTGGTAGTTTGCAGTGAGTTGTAGTGAGTCAATGACTCGGAGGATCTCCTCGAAGTTTCGACCAGTTGACGCTGGGTAGGTGAGCGTCAGCTTGACCTTTTTGTCAGGCCCAACGATGAAGACTGTACGTACTGTCAACGTGTTATCAGCGTTGGGGTGAATCATGTCATAAAGGTTTGCGACCTTTCGGTCCGGGTCAGCAATCAATGGGAAGTTGACGGTTGTGTTCTGTGTTTCGTTGATGTCCTTGACCCAACCGGTGTGGGAATCCAGAGGGTCGACGCTTACGGCGAGAACCTTGACGCCGCGGTTATCAAATTCCTGCTTGAGGTTAGCGACACGCCCAAGTTCAGTAGTGCACACAGGCGTGTAGTCCGCGGGATGTGACATGAGCACGCCCCAGCCGTCCCCAAGCCATTCGTGAAAGTCGATTGGGCCGCCAGTGGTTTCAGCGGTGAAGTTCGGTGCCTGGTCGCCTAGTCGGATAGCCATCGGTGCCTCCCAATATGCTAGAAGAGCTTGCCAAAATTTCCGGTGAGTGAGGCCACTCTACGCGCCGTTTATTGGGCGAACGATGTGGTTGCTCAACTACGGTAGTTAGATTATCACGCAAAGAGAGCTAGTGATCGTGGGGACATTGATTATGGGCTAAGGTCGATTACCACCAGTGAATTTCATCGAGAGCGTGTCGGTCACTTACAGGAGTATCCCAAGGGCGTGCTGGCAGGTACTTCCAGCTGCTGTCGGCGAGCATGGTCAGAATGATGCCCTCGTCCATCCGATCGGCGATTCGCAGGGCGACGTCGATGACGGCTCCAGACGAAGCTCCCGCGAATAGGCCTTCTAGCTGAGCCAGTTGCCGAACTCGTTTGAAGCTAGTTGCGCTATCCACGAGGAACCGGCTGTCCAGCATGGATAGGTCCAAAAGCGGCGGAACGAATCCCTCTTCGAGGCTTTTGAGCCCCTGTAGGCGGTCGCCCAATTTCGGCTCGACGCCAATCACTTTTGCGTTTGGCCATTGTTCTTTAATGCGGGAACCCGCGCCCATTATTGTTCCTGCCGTCCCGATTCCAGCTACGAAAACATCGAGATTGGGTAGAGCCTCCACGATTTCCCTACCTGTCGTCGAGTAGTGAGCTTGGACGTTGGCCTGATCTGTGAACTGGCCGAGCATCTTATATCCGTGGTCGGCTTCAAGCGTCTTGGCGACTTCCATAGCATGCCCCATCCCCCCTTCGGCCTTGCACCAAGTCACCTGTGCATCTAGCAAATCTAGGAGGTCACGGATGCTGGGCGCTACTCCGTCCGGTATGACGACGTGCGCCCGATAGCCCTTTTGCTTCGCTACGAAGGCTAGTGCTATGGCAGTATTACCGCTGCTAACTTCCAGGATCGTGTCGCCTGGGCAGATTCTACCTTCGATCTCTGCCCTCGCGACTAGTGCGTAGGCTACGCGGTCTTTGATGCTGCCGGTCGGGTTCTGCCCCTCGAGTTTCCCAAACAACCGGATGCCCATCTTCGGTGAGAGCTGCTTTAATTCCACCAACGGAGTTGAACCGATAAAGGCCAGCGGGGAGGTTTTGGTGTTAGGTGGCGTTGGCTGAGGTCTTGTTGACATGCGTTCGTCCAGCGCAGCATGATGGATATGTGTCGATTGGTAGTGCCATTGTCTCATTACTTCTTGGTGGACGGATCAACTGATGGGTAAGCTTCTTGAAAAACTCAATCAGATAGTCGATTTTGGTGGCCCTAGACTGGGATTCGCCTCAGGACAGGACGAACAAAAAGGGCACATGGGTATAGTTGCGCTGCTTGCCACCGGTGATAAAAAGCTCGTGTCAGACGCCATCGCCAACGGCGCAGATGCAGTGGCAATCAGCGGAAAGAGGACCAAGGCGCTCGGCAACCTAGCACCTATCGGAACTATTGGTTCCGCTGGAGGGGACTTTGTGTTGTTGACGCTTTCGGACAACGTCGGCGAGTTGCTCGAGGATGGTGACGTAGATGTGGTCCTGGCGCTAGAGCCTGAGATCTCTGAAGATCTTTTGCTGTCTGTAGAGGCGCTACCTGTTGATGCTGTGATTGTTGAAGTTCCCGTGCCTCCAGCAACGCTTCGGGACTTGATTCCTCTCTATAGGACGGCTCGATCGACGCGTAAGCCTTTGTTCGCAAAAGTCCCCATAGGTCTCAGTGCTGCTCAATTGGCGTGCGTGCGTGACGCTGGTGCAGACGCCGTTGTCGTCGATGTCGGGAAAGACAGTCTAAAAAGACTCAAGCTGCTGCGTGACGAAATAACTGCATTGCGTCCCCAACGCAACCGGTTGGATAGGGTTAAGGCAACGCCGTCTTTGGGCCTTACAGGGGCGGCTGGATAGTCCAGTACGTTTTTGCGTCTGATCTTCTTACCTGGTGGTCAGAAAGCCCTCTACTGTATGGCATTAATTGCTGCAGTATGGGCGGTCATCAGCCCTGCTTTTGTGGTGCTACCAGTATTCGAATACGTTGCGGCGAAAGACGCGGTTGAGACTACCAACGCAGCCGGCGCAGGCAAACTGGGTGAGGCCCTTGGGGTGCTGATAGCGGCGGCGGTGTTTGGAGTCGTTGCGTTTGTAGCGACTCAAATGCTTCTAAAAGGTCGCCGTGGGGCGCAATATGCAATGATGTCAGCGGCGGCCGCTTTCTTCGTCTTGACTATACTTACGGCTGAAACAGTTGGCCCGCTGCTGATGGGGCCCGCGGTTTTACTGATGTTCCCTGCTCTTTGGCTCACGCCTCACAATCAGGGGCTCACAAGGTCTGGTATCCGCTAGAGCTCCTCAATGGTGTTGAGCAGGGTGGCTATCTCTATGGCCGTGAAGGCTGCGTCGTGCCCCTTATTGCTCGATGTGGTACCGTCAGCCGGTTTCATGGACCTCTCCATTGCTTGTGCAACGGTCTCTGTGGTGAGGACTCCGAAGATTATGGGGACATCAGTGAGCAAGGACGCCTGAATAAGGCCGTGAGCAGTACCTGAGGACACATACTCAAAGTGCGGGGTGTCCCCGCGGATAACAGCGCCTAGGCAGATGATAGCCGCGTACTTCCGAGTCTCCGCGAGTCTTTTGGCCGTCAGAGGAAGTTCGAAGGATCCGGGTACCCAGACGACGTCGATGTCATTCTCGGATACACCGCTGGTAGTGAGTCCAGTTTTCGTTCCAAGAAGTAGGTTCTCGGTTATGAACTCATTGAACCGTGCGACTACTACGGCAAACTTTAGCCCAGCCCCGTGCGTGACTCCAGTGAGATCCCCGCTCAACGATTCATTCCTCGTCTACGAGGTTCCACTCGGCGAGTGGCGCCACACCGGGCATGATATGGCCCATCTTATCGCGTTTGGTCTCCAAGTAACGGATATTATCTGGGTTTGGTGGGGCGACGACTGGAAGACGGTCCACAACCTTGAGTCCGTAGCCTTCCAGTCCAACGATCTTGCGTGGGTTGTTGGTCATAAGGAGCATATCTGTGACGCCGAGATCCACCAGGATCTGGGCGCCAATGCCGTAGTCGCGGAGATCAGGCGCGAAGCCAAGGGCGAGGTTGGCTTCCACGGTGTCCATACCGTCGTCCTGTAATGCGTAAGCCTTTAACTTGTTGTGCAATCCGATGCCGCGGCCTTCTTGGCGGATATATACAAGCACACCTCGGCCAGTCTGAGCGATGGCCCGAAGTGCCATCTGTACTTGATCCCCACAGTCACAACGGAAGCTACCAAAAACGTCACCCGTAAGGCACTCACTATGTACTCGAACCAATACGGGTTCGCTTGTAGTGATGTTGCCTTGAACTAAAGCAACGTGCTGGTCATGATCCACTGCGCTTTGATAAGCGTAAGCCGTGAACCTACCAAATTTCGTAGGCATGGCTGTTTCGGCCACTCGTTCTACGAGCTTTTCATGCCGGCGGCGGTAAGCGATTATCTGTTCCACGCTCACGATCTTCAGATCGTGAGCGTTTGCGAACTCCTCAAGCTCAGGCCGACGGGCCATTGTGCCGTTGTCGCTCATGATCTCACAGATGACTCCAGCTGGTTGCAAGCCTGCGAGACGGCAGAGGTCCACAATCCCCTCAGTCTGACCAGCACGAACGAGGACTCCCCCCTCTCTCGCGCGCAGTGGAAATATGTGACCGGGTTTGGCCAGATCTATCGGTCGGGTATCGGGGTCGACCAGGGCTCGGACTGTTGTTGCGCGATCGTATGCGCTGATCCCCGTAGTGGTTCCATTCTTAGCCTCAACTGATACGGTGAAGGCCGTGCCAAGCGGAGCAGAGTTATCGGCATCAGGGACCATCATTTGGATCTGAAGATCGTCTAGCCGGTGGCCCTCCATTGGGGCGCAAATGAGGCCTTTGCCATATTTGGCCATGAAGTTGATTGCTTCGGGCGTTGTTTTCTCAGCCGCCATCACGAGGTCGCCCTCGTTCTCTCGGTCCTCATCGTCGACCAGGATAACCATTCGGCCCTGTTGGAGTTGTTCTAAAGCTTCTTCTATGCTCGACAACGGCATCGCACCCTCTTGTCACACAAGCGCCCCAGCCATTATAGCCCTGCCCCATCACGTAAGCGCAACGTAATTTGAGTTGTGGTTAGGTGTTGGGTCAGGAACGGGTTGCGATTAGGCGTTCAGTGTACTTTGCTAGAATGTCGACTTCGATGTTGAACTGTTCGCCTGGCTCTTTAGTTCCGAGGTTTGTATGTTGTCTGGTGAACGGGACGAGGGTAACTGTGAACCAATCTGCTGCCGCTTTGATTACGGTCAGGCTCACTCCCTCCACCGCGATGAAACCCTTTTCCGCGACGTAGCGGGACAGTTCCTGAGGGATTGCGAATCGGGCCATAAGGGCATCCCCCTCAGGTTGTGAAGTCTCCAGCGTTGCCACCCCATCGACGTGGCCTTGAACCAAGTGCCCTCCAACGCGTCCACCGAATGTCAGAGAGCGCTCAAGATTGATTGGTGAGCCGGCCACCAGGCTTCCAAGGTTAGTGCGTCGCAGGGTTTCCGGCACGACGTCTACAGTGAAGCCAGTTGAATCTATCTGGGTTACTGTCAGGCAGGCGCCGTTGACCGATATGCTGTCTCCAAGCTGGGTGCCTGTTAGTACAGTCGAAGCTCTGACAACGAGCGCCCCATCGCGGGCTTTCGCTGTGTAGCCGACCTCTTCGACAATTCCAGTAAACATTAGTGTTTTATCGGGTAGCCGCTGATCATGGTATCGTCCCCAAATTGATGTGTCTCGACATCGTTTAGTCGTAGGGCATCTGTGATGTGGCTTGTCCCAACCCCAGCCGCTGGGGACGGGGCTCCCGCTCCTCCGATGACCACGGGAGCGACGAATGCGACTATTTTGTCGACCAACCGGGCGTCCAGGAGCGAGCCGATCATGATGGAACCACCCTCTACGAGAATCGAAGTTATCTCCTTCTCGCCAAGTTTTTGTAGTAAGGAATCCAGGGCCACACCGTTTTCCAGACCTCGAACAACCTCAATCGCGGCGCCAACCGACATCAAGTTCTTGATAGCATCTTCAGAAGCAGCGGAGGTGGTGGCCACTAGACTTGGACCCGGCTCTCGAAACATTTGAGAGTCGATGGGGGTCGAGGCTTTTGTGTCCACAACGATTCTGAGAGGTTGGCGAGATTTAGGTTTGCCTGAAGCGGCCCTCGCTGTGAGCTTGGGGTCGTCGGTTCTCGCTGTGTTGCTTCCAATCATCACTGCGTCGACTATGCTGCGTAATCGGTGGACCTCAGCACGGGATTTCTGACCGGTGATCCACTTTGAGTCCCCAGAGAATGTTGCAATCTTGCCGTCGAGACTCATCGCGAACTTAACATAAACGAATGGTCGCTTCTCGACGATCCATTTCATAAATGCCTCGTTAAGTCGCTGTGCTTCCCGCTTGCGTTCGCCCTCGATGATATTAATTCCGGCGTTACGAAGTTGCTCGATTCCATTGCCCGATACTGATGGGTTGGGATCCCTCACTGCAACGTGTACTGTAGCTGGACCGGCGCTTATGATCGAGTCAACGCAAGGGGGTGTGCGGCCGGCGTGAGCGCACGGCGCGAGGGTGACGTATATGTCAGCGCCGTTAGCTTCCTTGCCCGCTAGGTTGAGAGCACCAATCTCTGCGTGTGGTCCTCCCGGCGGCTGAGTCGCCCCCTTGCCTACCAAGCGACCGTCTTTCAAAATCACGCAGCCAACGGCTGGGTTAGGTGAGGTCGTTCCTGAAACGCTCCGGGCAAGCTCCAGGGCGTGGTCCATTGGCGAGTACGACATAACTCAGTGCTCACCCGATGTATCAAGGGCCTTGGGGATGAGGTTATCGGTCAAACCCTGGGAAGTGATCGCAGGGAAAGCCTTGCGTCGGACTTCAGTATTGTAGCGCTGGCTCGATGGGGGCGGCAATCGGATTGGACCCTGAAAGCGCTGCGAACAGACTGCGGCCCTTGTCCAAAGTCTCTTGATACTCGGCTTCTGGATCTGAATCAGCAACGATCCCGCCGCCCACTTGGAGAAAGGCCCGCCCACTTTTCACTAAGATGGTTCGGATGGCAATATTGAGGTCAAAATCGCCTGTGTCGCTGAGATAGCCGATGGCACCTGTATACACTCCTCGCCGCGTTGGCTCGAGATGCTCGATCATTTCCATAGCCTTGATCTTTGGTGCCCCAGTGATTGACCCACCGGGGAAGGTCGCTCGAAGAATTGATCCCGGTGTGGCATGTCTGAGGGCTGTAGCTGTAACAGTTGAGGTCAAGTGATGGACAGATGGGAAACTCTCTAGCGACATCATGTTGGTGACCTGAACACTTCCGACTTCGGCAATACGGCCGAGGTCATTTCGCTCCAGGTCCACGATCATTATGTGCTCAGCCCTGTCTTTCGAGCTTTTGACAAGCTCCTCTCCAAGTTGCCGATCTACGTCCGCCGTGAGTCCTCGCGGACGAGTGCCTTTGATCGGACGTGTCTCCAACCTAGGCCCAGTTTGTCTAAGGAACCGCTCCGGGGAGGCACTGACTATGGACAATGAGCCGCAGTCTAGATACGCAGACATGGGTGCTGGGGTGTACGTTCGGACTCTTTCGTATAGTGACCAAGCGGAATGAGGCCAAGGCATCTCGAATCGCTGCGAAAGGTTGACTTGATAGACATAACCATTTCGAATGGAACGTTTTATCTCGGCCACCGCAGCCAAGTATGAGTCTCTCGAGAAGGTGCCTGAATGTTGGCCGTTTAGTGGACCTATCTCATCTGGCGAGGGCGATTCTGTTTCGGTTAGCATTCGGCGAAGTATTTGCGTGGAGTCCTCGTTGCTGTGGACTAGATAGGCCTCATGAGCCTCCAAATCATAGGCGACAACCGTGTCGTAAAAGGCAAACATTAGGTCTGGGGTGTGGAGGTCATCGAGGGCTGATGAGGGTATCCTTTCTAGAGTTCGGCCGAAGTCATAACTGATGAAGCCGACGCCGCCCCCGGCGAAAGGAACGGGATAGTCGCCTGGTTCCTTTCGCCGCAGTTCAATTAGCTCGTCTAATGCGGCTAGGGCATCGCCGCGCCATCTCCGGGTCCTTCCCCCGGTATTAAGAGCAAGGTTGTTCCCTTTGGCGGTGAAGACTGCCGAAGGATCGCTTCCAGTGAATGAAAACCGTCCCATGCCTCCGTTTGCCATGGAGGAATCTAGAAAGAACGCACGATCGCGGTGGGCTAGCCGTGCCGCTAGGAATGCGGGCGGCGGGCAGTTAGGCAGTCGTTCAAATCTGAGCTTAGGACCCATCGCAGTGCCTTCTAAGAGTTGGACCCAGTATAGGGCGGGGTTAATCGATAGACGAGGGTGCGACTAGATCTTCTTGTTTTGTGGAGACGAGGCAGCCACTGTTGGGTCGAGAGAGGGAGATACTCATTGAAGATCTCTCGCTGCTGCCGTGGATGAACAGGTCCATGGCCCGAAAAACATGTTGGCGATCCCAACGTATCCGGGGGGGGTCACCCGAGGCTGGATTTGCGCTTATCCGGACTACTGCGTGCTGCTTTCAGACGACTCTCGGCTATGCGGTCGGCTGCTGCCGCCGTGGTGATGCCCTCGGATTTTGCAATGGAGATCACGTCTGCGACTCTGCTCCCGCTCAATCCGCCGCATTGCATGGCCTACTCAGTATCGTATTGCCCGAGAACGAAGGACAAGTTAAAGAGGCCACCAGTGTTAATGATGTAATCGGGAGCGTAGAGGATTCCCGCATCCTGAAGCCTTTCGGCGTCCTCTGGTTCTAGTAGTTGATTGTTCGCGCTGCCTGCCACCACCCCGCACCGTAGTCTAGGAATTGTTGCTGCGCTTAAAACACCGCCCAACGCGCAAGGCGAGAAGACGTCACATTCTACGTCGTAGATGTCATCTACTCCGACGATGGTTGCTCCCACTTTTATGGCTGCTTGGCTCGCGGTGTTATCAGGATCGGCGACGATGATTCTCGCTCCGTCCTCAACGAGCATCTGAGCCAAGCTCGAAGCGACTTTCCCAAACCCCTGGATAGCGACTGTCCTACCCTCCAGGCTGGAATTGCCATAAACCTCTGCAACGCACGATCGTACACCCTCGCAGATGCCGAACGCGGTTGCTGGGGCTGAATCGCCACTACCACCTGCGTTGGGAGGCTTACCAGTGACATGGCGGGTTCCGCGCATCACCACTTCTAGGTCGGCGGGCGTGGTCCCCACGTCTTCGGCCGTAATGTACCGTCCGCCCAAGGAATCTACTGCCTTGGCGTAGGTGAGTAATAGAGCCTCGGTTTTGTCTCGGTGCGGATTCCCGATGATCAGCCCTTTGCCCCCGCCTAGGTTCAGCCCCGCCGCCGCCGCTTTATAGGTCATCGCTTTGGACAGGCGAAGAACATCAACTAGTGCTTCCTCCTCGGAGGGATAGGGCCACATGCGAGTGCCGCCGAGAGAAGGGCCGAGGGTGGTGTCGTGGATCGCGATGATGCAACGAAGACCGGAATCAGGGTCTGAAAAAAATGCTACTTGTTCATGACCGTGTTGTCTCATCGACTTGAGCGTATCCAACGGCGCGCACCTACTGTTCTGTGAGTTTTCCGTGACCACCGTTTGAAGGCAGTTCGAGGTAATAGGATTAGATATTCTTAGGCTGACCGTTGACCAAAAGGTTTCTCAGGAGGCAGGATCCAGGCTTACAGGAGATTCCAGTTCGAAAGGGCTCAGCAAGCCCAGGTTGCGACCAAAATCTCTAATGGCGGGCATTACTTCTTGTCCGAGGAGTCGGATGCACGTCATGGAGTCTTCGTGCGACACATGGCCGTCATTGCCCCAAAGTGCAAGGATAGATGGGCGTGCCTTTTCGACTAGGAGCTTGAGGCGGTCGATGACTTGGTCCGGCGTGCCCGCGATAATCAGACCTGCGTCGACTTGCGTTTCATAGTCAGCTTTATTGGTTGCGGCGTTGCCCGAGCGTAGCTTGGCCAAGGAACGGCGTGCCCAGGGGCCCAGGTATCCAGATGGCGCGGCCCAAATCGGATGGGTTAGCCCGGTGAACTCACCTTGCATCCACATGAATTCGCGGCCGTTCTGCTCCGCCTTTTCCTGTGTTTCGGCGACGTGGCACCGAATAAGGTAGCCACGCTGCTCAGGTCCTGCGGTATATCCTGAGCGTTCGGCCGCTTCATCGTAGATTTGCCACACCTTTAGGGTGTCGTCGATTGCAAGGTTCAAGGCGATGTAAGGGTACCGATGTGTGGCTGCCCAC
The DNA here is from genome assembly GCA_964619905.1 of uncultured Dehalococcoidia bacterium. Lineage (GTDB taxonomy): Bacteria > Chloroflexota > Dehalococcoidia > SHYB01 > SHYB01 > DAOUKH01. The sequence continues at coordinate 3,402 of CAZUGG010000090.1, read as the reverse complement.
TCGATAGTTTCTTTACTCGAGATGCCTGGAACCCACACCCGTGGATGTGGCTTTTGCAGTGGGACGGCCCATGGGTTGACGCATCTGTAATGAAAGTGGTCGCGTTCCCAACGAAATGGGCCAGGTTTGGTCCAGGCGGCGATTATCAGGTCGTGCGCTTCATTGAAACGTTCCCGGTTGAAAACGGGATTGCTGTTTGCTGCTATATTCTCGACACCGCCACCACGCACGAAGCCAGAGACGAGTCGTCCTTTCGACATTAGGTCAATCATCGCTAGCTCTTCGGCCAAACGTACAGGGTCATCGGACAGCGGCAACGGGTTTCCTAACATGACTAGCTTGGTTCGCTCCGTCACTGCCGCGACCGCAGCACCCATGATGTTCGCCTTAGTAGACATGGAGAACGGTGCGTTGTGATGCTCGTTGAGCATTATTCCATCGATGCCCACCTCTTCGGCGTAGATGTATTCTTCTAACCGCTCGTTGTATAACCGACTGGCTTCCTTAGAGTTGTAGAACTCATTTGGGAAGAGCAGGGATGTGTACCCGAATTTGCGCGCCTCGTCTTCCGGGTAGACGTTCATCGGCTGTTCCGTGAAGTACATTAGATGCATGAGTTGTCGATCCTGGAGGGCCGGATTGCATCGTGGCTACTGTGAAGATGGAGCAGATTGACAGGCGTGGAGGCCGACACAATGTGACGATTGTAGGGTGCCCCCCGAAACCCGGTCAATGAACCTAGGATGGCTATAATACGGCCTTTGTTGCGGGAGGTCCTCCTATGGTAGACGGGGAGATTGGTGTCGGGATTATAGGAACTGGTTTTGGGGTAAGAGTCCAGTTGCCTATTTGGCAGCATACTCCAGGAGCGAAAGTGGTTGGGGTTTGCAGCCGCAATCTTGATCGGGCCCGACAAGTCGCGGCACGGTTTGACCTTCCCTACGCTGTGGACGACTACCACGATCTTGCCGAGTTGTCAGAGGTGGATCTAGTGAGCGTAGTAACGGCTCCCGATCTGCACTATCCCGCTGTTATGGCTGCGGTCGAGGCGGGGAAACACGTTCTTTGCGAGAAACCGTTTGCTCTCGACGAGGCACAAGCCAAAGAGATGCTGGACGCTGCCGAGGCCAAGGGTGTCGCGCATATGGTTAACTTTGAATTTAGAACCACGCCAGCTCGGGTCCGCATGCGAGAGATGATCGACGATGGCTGGTTAGGTTCGGTCACCCATTTGCATGCGAGATCATTTGGTGACTTCGTACACTGGACGGAGGGCCGCACAGCGTCATGGTGGTATGAAGCCAAGACTGGCGGCGGCTGGCTGGGAGCCTCTGGCTCGCATACGTTGGATACCATGCGCTATCTGTTTGGCGAGGTGGTGGCTGTCAACGCGACGCTGGCGACTGTAGCACCCCAACACAAGCCGATTGATCGCCCTCATCATATCGTCGCTGATGCCGACGATACATTCTTTCTCACCCTGCGTTTTGCCAATGATGCGGTAGGAGCGTTTCTGTCGGGAGCAGCGGCGCCTACGGGTTCCGGGAAGATGGTGCTTGAGGCTTATGGCACCGATGGCTCGTTGGTCCTCGACGGTGACACTCTCCTCGCCGGAAAGAAGGGTGCGGAGTTAGGTCACGTTCGACTTGATGAACTGCCTGAACCGCCGGTATCTGGCGACCAACATTTCAAGCCTTTTTTTGCCTGGACAAACGAGATTGTCGGAGCGCTTTTGTCTGGAGATAAGATTACGCCTAGCTTCGAGGATGGTTGGCGCAGTCAACAGATTTTGGATGCAGCACGGCGAAGTTCTAGAGAGCGGCGGTGGGTCGAGATCAACTAAAGTTTTACTGGCTAAGTGTTACAGAAACGATCTTGCGTTCGAGTGCCAGGGCGAGTTTTGTCGTGCGGTCGAGGCGTCCCAGGTCTCCCTCAGAAGCGACGAACGCGACACCGAGCAGCCGTCCCACTCGGAAATCGAGCACAGTTGATGAGACGAGGCCAGTCGCGGTTCGTTGAGTTGCGTGTAGGCAAACGGCGCCATCACTAAAACCCGACGCGTTGAGTTCCTCCACCGACATTAGCTTGCTTCCGTCGCGGCCCACGAAGCCAACGTTGGCTTCGAATTGTTTCAGGAAGACGTTTGTCATCCAATGGCTGACACGGTCTTCGTTCTCGAATAGGTGGACGACGGTTCCGGCCGCAACTTCTGTGCCAGAGCCAACTGCGGAGGGTGGCGAGGGGTTGCGGTACTCGGCGAGGTAACCGGTAATTCGCCCGAGCTTGACGAAAGTATCTTCCGAGTTACCTGGGAAGCCCTGCTCTGCCATCGTGAGGTTGTCTAGTGAACCAGAGAGCCCGCGCTCGAATGTTGCCAAATCCGACGGCAATTCGCTGGGTGCGAGAAGCATTTGCTCCAGAAGGGCCTCGGATACCGAGTAAGTAGCGCGTGTCAGTGCGGTAGGCATTTTACGGGTAGAACTGTAGGAAAGTGTATCATCGTTTTAGTGCAACTTGGATCTCACTCGAGTTCGGGTCAGTTGTGTGGACCGGCCTTGTCTAGGTGCGTAGGGTAATTCCCAGGCAAGAGTATGAAAGTCATCCCGGGCGGCAGTTCTTTTCCTTGAAGCACTATGTTGCGGCCGATACACTGATCAAGCCCCCGTATCTCCCTGTTTTAGTATGGCATCGAGGTGATCCATGACGACTCAGACTGACGTTCGTAAGCCTAGCCGCACACTCTTGGAAGGCCCTGACAGGGCACCTGCTCGGGCGATGCTTCGAGCAACTGGATTGACCGATGAAGACTTTGAGAAGCCGCTCGTAGGTGTGGCCAACACATGGATTGAGGTCATGCCGTGCAATTTCCATCTCCGACGGCTCTCCACGAAGGTCAAGGAGGGTATCCGTGCGGCTGGTGGCGTACCCATCGAGTTCAACACGATCGCAGTTTCAGATGGGGTGGCGATGGGCACGGAGGGTATGAAGGCTTCGCTGATCAGCCGAGAGATTATTGCTGACTCGATCGAGCTGGTGGTCCGCGGTCATCTTCTAGATGGTGTGGTCGCTATGAGGGGTTGCGACAAGACCATCCCCGGGACTGTCATGGCTTTGTGCCGAATGAACCTGCCCTCGGTGGCTCTATACGGAGGGTCCATCATGCCAGGTGTATTTCGAGGAGAGGACGTTACAATCCAAGAGGTATTTGAGGCGGTGGGAGCCCACTCTGCGGGCCGTATCTCGGACCAAGACCTGTACGAACTTGAGAAGGTTGCGTGTCCCGGTTCCGGTGCCTGTGGGGGGCAGTTCACAGCGAACACGATGGCCACCGCGATCGAGATGATGGGCATCGCCCTGATGGGCAGCGGCAGCGTGCCGGCCGTCGATCCACGCAAGGACGAG
>CAZUGG010000089.1:0-4522 GCA_964619905.1 uncultured Dehalococcoidia bacterium | reverse complement strand
GACGAGCGCTCGTCAAAGTAAGTTGATAAAAGCTTGGCTTCCCAAGTATCGATACTGTTATCAACAAGGTCTTGGCGTTTGGGCTCCACGAGGACCAGGGCGACGTCTAGGTGACGGGCAACAGTGGTCGCCACGAATTTGTGGCGCAAGTGGTTAGAAGTTAGGACTAAGACGCTCACTACTAATCTCCGAAATCAAATTTGGGAGCCTTCCCTCCAGGTGCGTCGTTCGTGTCAACTCGTGGCAACATCAACGGGTCTTGACGACCTGTGATGTAGCCTCGTTTCATTGTGAACCCTGTGGTGAGGCCCAACTCGCGGCAGGTCTGTATAACGTTGGGAGCCACAGCACTAGGGGAACCATACGGGTAGCTAACTGTCTTTGCCGGTTCCCCGATTGCGTCGGCTAAGAGTTCGGCGTTAAGAGTCAGGTCATGCTCCAGTTCACTTGGGCCCATGACCGCCAAAGGTTCATGACGATGTGAATGTAGCCCAAGAACATGACCCTTTTGAACTAAGCCCTGTGCCTCTTTAGCAGTCATATAGAGATCCTCGGCGATTGGCCCTTCCGGCCCGATAAAATCGGCGAATAGGCGCTTTTGCACAGAGGTCACTGTCTCGGGGGAAAGGGTAAAGTTCAGCAGGTACTTAAATCTTGCTGTTTGGAGGTTGTCGTAGCGGTACTGGGTTCGAGCCGCGGCCTCCGGAACAGCATCTAGTGGCGGAACATCTAACCCTTCGTTGTTCCTTGCGACATCCATGAAACGAGCAATCAGCTCTTCCATGGGGACTCCTGCTCTAAGAAGTTGGAAGCGGTGCACAGCACAGAGCTCACCCTGCCATGGCAAGGTATTGCTGAAAAAGAAGCCGTTCCAGCCTCGGGCCTCTAATTCTGGTGCAACTCGTTCGGGATGGTCTTTAAGGCCGTCATCGAATGTCATGTTGAAGTAATCCCCTGGCTCGAGCTCTTCCAGGCCTTCAAGCCAAGCGATCATTTGTTTCGGCGGAAGGAAAGTGGCGTGCCGGTCGAGTTCGTCCAGCTGATCAGAAAACTGGCGGGGCGATCGCTCGTGCAGTTCGCTGAGTTTGGTATCAGCCTCGCGAACGAAGTGGAAGTTGACGGTCAGAACCCGCAGTTCTGATGTCATCAGGGGGTCCTTTCAGGAGCGGCGTGGAGACAAAGAGATTCTAGCCGACGTTCAAAACCTTGCCAATTCGCTTAATTTGGTTCTATCTTGGGCTGTTCTTATTTTTACATTATGAGAAGTGCGCGAATTCACACCGGGTTCACCTGGGTTTTGCATGTTTCGATTTCGGCGGTGTTCCTCTTTATTGCGACCGGTTGCTCGGCGATGGGGGTCAAGGAGGAGAGCCGAGTCCCCACAGTCCCAGCTGACAGTCCACCAGCCCTCTACGTTACCTATGTGAATCACGTGCATTTAGCACGCGATTACCTACCGTTTGATTCGAAAACAACCCAAGTGCTTGACGAATCGCGGGCCCAAAATGTGTTAGAGACTGTTGAGGCCCTCGCTTCGATTCTCGGCAAGTTTGGAATGAAGGCGACGTGGAATCCGGTTTACGGGGTCGCAAAAGGTCTTTGCTTGCTAGAGGGGCCCGATCATGTTTTCCGGAGGTTGGCGACTTCAAATCACGAAGTTGGAGTCCATTTCCATGGGGCGCAGGATTTGGGTGTGGCCATGACGGCTCTAAAAGTTGACTGCGGAATTACACCGACAAATATCTCAGGGCTGCTTACACATGCGAATCCGGTGAATGGGGTTCGGCGCAGCGTAGCAGAGGGGATCTATGTCGCCCCTATAACATTTAGTGGCAGTCGACTCGTTGTGGATTGCAGATCGGTGCCGCCTAGGGCTAATACCATGTATGAAGAGACCGGGAACTGGCTGCATACGTGGAAACCAAACTATGGGGACGGGCAACTGTGTGTGGATGAGCCTACATCGGACTTCACGTTTGTAGACCACGGAGATATGTCTTGGACGGGCTTAGCAGGAAACCAGCAGAGGGACTTATTTTCGGAGACGGATTTTGCTGCTCTAAAGCAAGAGTTTGATGATGCTCTGGCATATGTTGAGCGTGAAAGACCTGAATTCGTTACTTCCTGGGCATTTGTGACGCACCCGCACGAGTTTATGAGAGGGAAGGACGGGCTTTACGGGCCCGATGGGGCTACCCTAGGGAGACTTGAAACTTTGTTAAGTTATATGAAGCAGAAAGAAACGGAAGGGTTGGTAGTGTTTGCCACCATTTCTGAGGTGGCGGCAGCCCGTGTTAACTAAATAACAGCACTTAGCCATATATTTACTTAGGTTTACAATCGCCAGTAATTGTTGATGGGGATCATATGAAGAAGTTTCGAGCCCTCCTTTGTGCAATTGCGATGATCGTTGCTCTTAGCTGTGCGCCAGTGCTCGTCTCGGCGCAGGGCGGGGCCTCGGTTTTTACTGGGCGCGTGACCATTGATGGGGCACCAGCTCCTGCCAATACTCGTGTTCAACTGTCCCTTCAGGCTACTGGGGCGTTGGTGGGAGAGAGCTTGACGGGCTCCTCTGGTCTCGCTGCGGATCAGTACCGCATTGATGTTCAATCCACCGGGGTCCAGCCGAACGCCACTCTCGAATTTTCCCTCGAGGGGGTGGTGACCACAGAGAAGCCCACGGCGACTTTTGTGGCCAACTTCGTAATCATCACGCAGCTTGATTTCATAAGTGGAACACCTACCCCCGTGCCTACGGCGACACCGGTACCGCCTACTGCGACGGCGGTTCCGCCCACCGCGACGCCGACGGTGGTCCCTCCCACAGCTACGGCGGTGCCATCCACGGCGACGCCGGCCCCGCCTCCCACCGCGAGTCCGAGTCCTATACCACCGACTGCCAGCCCAATGCCTACTGCTACCGCTCCACCCGCGGCAACTCCAACCGCATTAATCATGAACCTAATCGGCTATCAGGCGGCATTAGCGGGCACCAACTACAGACTCCAATTGGAGATTGTCCAGCCAAGGGGCCTCATCGCAATCAAAGGTGCTTTGGCGTACTCGCCGGAGAAGTTTGAGTTTGTGGAAGCTGCGGGGGGACGAGGCAGCCGCAAAGGAGACCAAATATCGATCTATGTGCTCAGACCTGGCCACATAGAGTTTTCTTTTGAGAGAAGTGAAGGGCTCGATCGTTCGACCCCAATTGTCGAGCTAAGTTTTACAACTGTTGGACCTGCTGGCGAAGTCGGCGATTTTGAGGTGAGGGATCTCTCGGCGGTCAACGCCGACAGGCAAGAGATTGTGGTGGCGGCCCGCACCGTGCCCAAGGTGGTTTTGATACCACATGCGACGAAAGGCGATGTGAATGAGGACGGAAAGATTAGGGTTGACGACGTTCTCCGGACCTTAATGGCGATTGTTGGGTCGGGGTCCCTAACGGATACTCAGGCAATAGCGGCCGATGTTGCTCCTATGCCAGTAAGCCCGAGAATATCGGGGACCTGTGGTGACGGAGAGATCAATCTTCAAGATGCGATGATCATCCTGCGGGCCACAACGGGGATCGTCGATCTCGGTGCGTGTAACGCTAGTGCCCGGTGAGGAACCTATTGTCTGTCGCAGATAAACAAGATAACGGAAACCAAGTGGGGTAGAGATTTGGGAATCCTGAAAACCCAACTAGCAGGGGAACTATGAGATTTAAACAGTCTAGAATCCGAACGTCGCTGATGGTCGCGTTTGTCATGGCCACAATTTCTGTAGCCGGTTGTGGCGGGGGAGACGAGGCTCAAGTAGCACCAACGAGCTCGGATGTGGCGGTGCGAGACACTGCGACACCTGAGGCTGCGACACCTGAGGCTGCGACACCTGTGGCTGCGACACCTGTGGTAATCGAGGGGCCAGCATTTTCTGTCGGGGACGCAGGGGGTGCGGTTGGGTCTCAAGTGGTTGTGGCGATCAAGGCGGTTGAGGTAGAGAGTTTGGCTGGGTTCAAAATGACGGTGACCCTTGATCCGAAAGTGGCGACACTGGCTGAAGTCGAACAGGGTGACTTCGTCGCGGCCTTCCTTTTCGTTGACAACATTGATGAGGCCGCGGGAACTGTCTCCATAGCGGCGATCGCGGATAAGGCGGTTTCTGGTAGTGGTGAGGTTGCAAAGCTGAAGATTGAGCTTCGGTCTAAGAGTGATACTTCGATCACTCTTGTTATAGAGGAAGCAGTTGACGAAATGGGAAGCTCCATCAACATCAAACCGTATCCCGGTACACTGTCGCTGAGTTAGTAGTTGGCAATGCCACCGGTTGTCTAGGCCTTGGCATTGCTGGTGCCGTGGTTTCCTCAGTAGGCGCCAGTGAGGCTGCTGCACAGCATTTTACTTTCCGTGAATGCAGGTGTTGATTCCTGCGGTGACCTGCTTTCGCTCGGGGTGACGATTTGTCCGACGACCGCTTCGCAGAATCTGCAGGGAGCCAGACACCCGGAGGCGGTGGACTTCCAGGGCTGGCTCGCTCGCGCGCG
>CAZUGG010000088.1:0-6768 GCA_964619905.1 uncultured Dehalococcoidia bacterium | reverse complement strand
AAGAGGTTTGAACCACTATTGAGGCCAAGCGTGTGGCGAATCGGTCCGTTGATGATTAGGAGTTGGGCGGACCCACCCGTGCTAACTGAAGCTCCATGAATATTAAAGTTGCCTCTGCACATGGCTTGGAGGGCGGCAAGGACGACAGGAAGGTATTCTGGCCTGCAACCTGCCATCACAGCGTTTACTGCGACGTCCCGTGCCGTGATGTTCAGGGACCGCGGCTCGATTTTTGCCACAACATCGTCTGGTAAGAGACGGGCGGTCGACAGGGCGGCGGCAACCAGATCTGAACGTGGTGGGACTACAGGCAAGCCATCAGTGAGACCACGGTCGAAGAAATCCTCGATCGCGCCCCAGGCATCCTCAGCCTCGATGTGGCGATCGCTATTCAAGGCATCCTAGCCCGAAGCGGCTTCTTTCGGATCGAGCTTAATTTGCCGAGCTTCATATTCTCGGGCCAATTCGTATAGCTCGTCCCCGTTGAAGAACGTGGTGCGAGCGTCGACATACACTTGGGAGGTGTCGTCCCAGCGACCATCGTAGGCCTCTTGGATTTTGTCGTAGACGTATTTCACCACCCGGGTTGCTTTGGTGTACTTGCCTGACTCGCCGGTAGCTTCGAGATGCTTGGCGTTGAGGATAGCTAGGATCCCCTCGGCTCCAGAGAGGGCACCGACCCGGTGAAGTTCCGCGGCTTGTTCGCCGAGAAGCTCTGGACCAAAGGGCAAGTAGATGTCGCCGCCCTCAGCCTGGGCTTGACGAGCGACTCCTGCTTGATGGATGCCAGCCTGGGTGCTGAAGATTCCCGCGCCGACAATCGGGGACTTGATATTGACGTTGCTGACTCGGTCCCGGATAAGATTTGCCATTTCCCGGAGCGCGGATAGATCGAAACCAGGATTCCCATAGAGGCGGATATAATCAGCCACCATTTGCTCCAAAGTAGTGTTACCCGTCCGTTCGCCGAGGCCTCCGAAGGCGACATTTACGCGCCGAGCTCCGTAACGCCATGCAAGTACGCTGTTCGCGGTGGCAAACCCGAAGTCGTTGTGGCCATGCCATTCGATCTCGGCGCCGGTTTCGGCAATCACCGTCGATATTAAAAGAGGCACGCCCATAGGTAGGGAAACGTACGGATCGGGGAATCCTAAGCCCAGTGTGTCGCAGATCCTAATCTTCGCCTTTCCATCGGTCTCGCGAAGGACCCTTTGGATGAATGGGATGACGAATCCGTAGATGTCAGCCTTTGTGGCATCTTCGAGGTGGACACGAGGCGTTATACCGGCGTCCATTGCCGCCACTATGGGCTGGAGGTACTTGTCGGCTGCCTCTTCCTTGCTTCTATAGCCCAACTTGTCAAAGATGTGATGGTCGGACGCAGAGGCCAACATCCCCGTTTCCTTGATTCGGCCCTGTGAAACCTTGGTAAGAAGCTTGATGTCCTTTGGGGTTGCCCGAGTCCAAGTGGTGACTTGCGGGAAGTCGTAGCCTCGAGCAAGGAGTTCTTCAAGGCACCAAATGTCCCTTTTTTGGTAAATGAAGACCTCGACCTGCTCTATGCGGCCAGTGCCGTTGTCGAGTTTGTGAAGGAGATCGAAGTAGCGTAATCGAGCGTCGTTCACGAACAGGGCAAAGTTTGGGTCTTGGGCCCCGTCCCGTAACGTGGTATCCGTGATGAGTTTCGGCTTCGTGTCGTCGGGTGGGAGATGGGCGGCTGCGGGCTCGAAAGACAGCGCCGGCATCTGCCCGCGGAAGTTGTAAAAGCGCTTCCGTCCGTCAATCGAGCGCCTCTGGGCTTCTTGGGTCATAAGTAAAACGCTCCCTGGAGCGGCGCGTGGATCCGGAGGGGCCGTCATTATACATTAGGCCCTTCGCCATCCGGGGACTAGCGGCTAACGTGTTGAGGTCGCCCCGCATTTGGTGTGAAAAAGCTGTACTGGAAAAACAGTCGACAGTTTCCCCCCATTGGGTTGGCCTAATCTTCTTCTAAAGTTGAAATGTCCCCTTCTGGGAGCCCGAGTTCGCGCGCCTTCAAGAGACGGCGCATTATTTTGCCACTGCGAGTCTTTGGCAAGCCGGCGAGAAACGCAATCTCACGTGGAGCTGTTCCCGCAGCCAACTTCCCCTTTGCGAATCGCATAAGTTCTCGGCGCAGCTCTTCCGATTCGACGTAACCCTCGCGGAGAGCCACGAAGGCTTTGACCACCTCCATCGCAATGGGATCTGGTTTGCCGATGACCCCCGCTTCCGCAACTGCCGGGTGTTCGAGAAGGGCACTTTCGACTTCGAAAGGGCCAACAAGGTGTCCCGCTGTGTTGATCACGTCGTCTGCCCGACCTATGAACCAAAAATAACCATCCTCGTCGACTCGGGCTCGGTCGCCGGAATAGTACCAGTCGTCCTTAAACTTGGAGTCGTACATCTCTTGGTTGTGCCAATAGGTCTGGAACATGGAGGGCCAGCCGGGTCGTGCAACGAGGTCTCCTTCCTCTCCAGGATTAGAGGGTTGACCTTCTTCATTAACTACTGCTAGCTCAATTCCTGGGATGGGGCGCCCCATTGAGCCTACTTTGATATCGCTCTCTGCGTAGTTGGCGCACATGATCCCTCCGGTCTCCGTCTGCCACCAGTTGTCGTGAAAGGGCATGTCAAAGGCCTCCATACCCCAAACAATAGCCTCAGGGTTAAGAGGCTCGCCGACACTGGCAAGGAAACGAAGGCTTGAGAGGTCACGCTTTTTGGCCGTCTCCGCACCAGCTTTCATCATCATGCGTATGGCGGTTGGAGCCGAGTACCAAACAGTAACTTTGTACTTTTCGATTAGGTCGTACCAGGTGCTCGCTCGGAAACCGCCCTCGTATATAAAGTTGGTCACGGCATTTGTCCACGGAGCGATGATTCCATACGAAGTTCCCGTGACCCATCCTGGGGCTGCCGTGCACCAGTAGAGACCGTTCTCGTGGAGATCAAGGGCCCATTTGCCCGTCGCGTATTGCTGGATTACCGAGTTGTGACGGTGTACAGCCCCCTTCGGTTTTCCGGTTGTTCCGGACGTGTAATGCATGATCGAGTAATCGTCGCGCGTAGTTTCGACCGGGCCAAACGCTGATGAGGCGGACTCCATGAGGTTTTCGTAGCTCAAGTCGCCTTTTATCAAGGGCGTCGAATTCCTGTTGTTCTTGTTTACGACGATCACGTGCTTTAGCTCTGTGCAGTCAGGAAGAATTTCTGCGATTCGCTTCCGGAGATCGGGAGAAGTTACGAGCACGTTGGCCCCACTGTCTTGGAGTCGGTCCCGAACGGGGTCCGGTCCGAATGCAGAGAACAGGGGCCCCACGATGCAACCAGCCTTTAGAGCACCCAGAATAGCTACGTAGGTCTCCGGCAACCTGTCCATAAAGACAAAGACTCTATCGCCTTTATGCACGTTGAGGTCTCTGAGGACGTTGGCGAATTTGTTTGTTTCATCACGTATCTCGGCGAATGTATACCGTTCCTCTTCCATGCCCTTGCTGACCCAAAGCATTGCGAGTTTCCCAGCCTGTGCTGAGTCTGCGTGGCGGTCGATACACTCCCAAGCGACGTTGAGTCCGCCGTTCGGTAGCCAATCTAATTCACCCTCAATTTTGTCCCAGGCGAAGTTCGATCGTTCGCTTGGATAGTCGGCGATGTTTGGCGTTAGGAGCCGGTCCCTGGCTCGTTTTTTTATCAACCGGTGTTCCATTGGATGACCTCTGGGATGGCTTATTAACAGCGACGCAATGTATCACAGGCGGATCTGAATTCCGAGTAGGCTCCATGAAGAAAATTATGAGAATGCTGCCGGGGTTACACCACCCCGGCTTCTCTTAGATCCGCGATTCTTGCAGAGTCATAACCGAGGATCTCGTTGTATATTTCCAACGTGTGCTCGCCGAGCAAGGGGGAAGGCTTCTCTTCCGTTGGGGAGTCGGATAACTTCACGGGATTGCCGATCATGCGGACAGTTCCTCGGACCGGGTGTTCCATGTCGACCACCGTGTTACGCTCGATCAAATGGGGATCGGCGTGGAGGTCCTCGGCGTTTAAACATGCACCCGCCGGTACACCTGCTTCACCGAGTTCCCTCATGGCCTGGTACTTATCCCGCTTTTTCGTCCAAGACTCTATTGCTTGGTCAAACTCCTCGGCATTGGCGTTACGGTAGGCCCGATTGCCCCAACGAGGATCCTTCGCCATGTCCTCCCTTCCGGCGATTCGAAGAGTGGTGGCTACCATGGTGGCACTTGGACCGAAGGTGATTACGATATAGTCATCTGCACCGCAGGGCGCGCATTGATAGGTTCCCTTTGTTTTCTGTCCGAGGTAGACGTTTCCTGACCGAGCGGGCGATTCCCCGGTCTCGTGATAGTCTCTCGTCCAGATCCGGCAAAGATTTGCGACCGCATCTTGCATAGACACCTCTACTTCTTGACCTCGGCCGGTGAGTTGCCGTTGATGGAGTGCGGCGAGGATGCCAATTGCTAGGTGCATACCAGTGCCAGTATCTCCAAGGGTGGGTCCGGGTCTAGTCGGTGGGGCGCCTGGAAACCCTGTAGCACAGAACGATCCTCCCGTGGCCTGGCCGATGGTGTCAAACGATTTGTAATTCCGGTACGGACCATAAGTACCGAACCCTTTGATGCGTGCCAGGACGATCCGAGGGTTAACCTTAGACAATTCACTGTAGCCTAGGCCGAGTTTCTCAAGCGCGTTGGGGGCGAGGTTCTCGGCAACAACATCCGAATGTTTCAGTAACTCGAAGAAGATGTTCTTGCCAATTTCATCCTTGAGATTAAGGGTGGCAGAGCGTTTATTTGCGTTGAGTAACAGGAAGTAATACGAATCCTCCCCTTCGGCTCTGGCTCCAGCTCGGCGGCCCGGGTCACCGCGATTAGGCTGCTCGATCTTGATGACGTCCGCGCCCAAATGGGCGAGGACCTGTGTGGCAGAGGTGCCGGCCTCAAACTGGGTTAGATCAAGAATGCGAACATCATGAAGGGCGTGGCTCATTGTTCCTCCTTCGTGGCGGATAACGATCGTTTAAGATGGTCTGGCTACACGCTCCGTCATTCTATTCCTGGAGGGAACCCACGTGGACTTCTTCGAGGTCGTGCATACTCAGCGATCGATTCGTAAGTTCAAGCCAGACGATGTCCCTGACGAAGTGATCTGGACGATGCTGGATGCGGCTATACGCGCACCAAGCGGTTCGAATACGCAGCCTTGGATTTTCGTCGTAGTGAAGCAACCGGCCAAGCGGCAAGCTATAGCGCAAGCGCTCCGTGAAACCGGTCGTGTGGAAGATATGGAAGAGCGCTTCCAGCAGGTGAAATCTGACCCCGTGCGGCGCCGGAGCCTCGGTGGAGCGGTGGCGATGTTCAAAGACATCGCAAAAGCGCCGGTTCTGATCATACCCTGTCTCTACAACGTAAGTTCGCCTACCCCCGACATAAAAGGATTGCTCGCAGGCTCGTCAATATATGGTGCGGTACAAAACATGATGCTCGCGGCCAGGGATCTCGGGGTGGGAACGGTGTTGACGACATTCCAGCAATTTATAGAACCAACATTAGCTAGCGAGCTTGGGATTCCTAAAGATGCCCTTGCAGCGTGCGTGATTCCCGTGGGTTATCCGGATGGACAGCGATTCGGACCGACGACTCGCAAGCCCGTAGATAGTGTTACGTATTGGGATAGTTGGGGTTCTACCAAAAAGCGAACGTAGAAGGCCAGCACCCCGGGGCTCAGGGAAATTGCAGTTGTCTTCGGGAACCTAGAATTTGGTGATTGACCTACGGCACGTCGATCTCTAGGAGAGGTGCGTGCTGCTGCTTCCCGTCAATGTCAGTGTCCTCAGGGTTCCCTGCCATCACGGTTCGCGGGAACGTGACTTTAATGGCCCGGGCAGGCGGGTACTCGAATACGTGGGTTCGGGTTTCGTCTATCGAATACAGTCGGGCAACAACAGCTGGAGTAATAACAGCAGCATCCACGACTCTGCGGAAATCCTCTTCGCGGTCAAACATCACATCGAATGTTCGTAATGAGGCTCCAGCGTTTGAACTACGGACGGCGCTCGCGATCTCCCTCAATTTCGTCAATTGTTGGCCCCCTAAAGGTTGATGATCTCTACCGAGGCGGTGTCTTGCCACCTGGGGCTTTCGAGTATGTGCCAGACGCTCCATTCATACACCTCCCCGACCGGAATCGCACCACCTGGAAAAGGTTGGGCGATATTTCCGGCAGTGGTAAGTTTCCCGGGGAAATCGACGTGCCCCGCCACTGCCGCGTGCCGGGCCACTGCGGCAGTGGCGGTTCCCTGGTCCGTAGAGATCCCCTCGACAACTATTCCTACCTCGTGGGATGGTTGGTTGCGGAGGGGCTCGTTGTCGCCCATAACCGCGTCTTTTCCGAAGGTCCGGAATCGGACTTTGTAACGATCTCTCTCGATACCAGCGATTTCAAGACTGCGTTGAGCGGTCTCGCGCACGTTCTGGTAGAAATAATCGATGGACTCGATCAAATTAGGGTCACGTACCCCTAGGATTTGTATTGATCGATATCCGACGCGTGTGGCACCTTCGACCTTGACTGTGTACTGTTGAGCGCTATTGAACTTGGCCCCTGTCACGCGGACAGACCGTTCATCTACAGCAGTGAATCGCGCATCGGTTATGTCAAGGGTGCCAGAGGGAACTATGGTCTCATAAGGGTCGGCGTTTTCGTACAACGATACGCTTGCTA
>CAZUGG010000087.1:0-2956 GCA_964619905.1 uncultured Dehalococcoidia bacterium | reverse complement strand
CTCAACTTCATATCCCGGGGTAGGCGAGAGGGCCGCACGACAGTCGCTGCTGGTCTCGCTGCGCTGCTCAACTCTCGAGGCAAGTCGGTTGCCTACCATAAGCCGGTTCCGATCGACGATGGGAACCCCGACTCCGACGTGCCTTTCGTTGACGGAGCGTTGAATACCCAAGGGCAGTTGGCACCCATCTTGAGCACGGAAACTGAGCTCGCTTCAGGTCTCGGCTCTCATAAAACATCTATCTCCAAGGTTTACGCCGAGGTGAAGAAAAGCGCGGAAGTCAGCCTCGTAGAGGGTTTACCTTGTGGGGATCCTCTGGCTGGCACTTCTAATGAGCTCGCCGATATCATCGACGCACCGGTTGTTGCTGTGGTGCGCTATCGTCGAGGCCTAGATATCAGTGAGTTGAGTGCACTAAGGCAGAACTTTGGCGAGAGACTGCGGGGGGTTGTGCTTAACGGAGTTCCATCTGCGAGCCAGCGCTTGGCTCGAGAAGAGGCGGCGCCGGCGCTTGCCAAAGAGGGAGTCGAAGTGCTGGGGGTGATCCCAGAGGACCGTTGCCTACTTAGCGTAAGTGTTCAGGATTTTGTTGAGGCCTTGGAGGGCAAGGTGCTCAGTGGGGAAGAACAGACGGGGGCCTTAGTTGAGCACGTCTTGATTGGGGCAATGATTGTGGATGCCTCTGGCCCTTACTATGACCGTTATGACAACAAGGTGCTGGTTACTCGGCCCGATCGTCCCGACCTCCAGTGGAATGCCATCAATGAGCACACAAAGGGCCTCATTTTGACCGGCGGTGGCGAACCAATTCGATACGTGCAAGACAAGGCCGAGTCTTTTGAGGTTCCGCTAGTTGTAGTACCCAAGCGTACGAGTGACGTCATAGATGACATTGCTTTGTTGGTTTCGTCGCCCCAGTTCTACTATCCACAGAAAGTGCAGCGTGCCGCTGAACTAGTCGAGCGGCACGTGGATCTAGCCAAGCTGGGGCTTTAGAAGGACGGTATCCTAGCTCCTGATGCACGGATAAGGTCTTTTATTTCCCCCAAGCCCCTTGCAGCCGGATAACCCTTGATTCCAAAAGAATAGCGCCTATAATCGCTATTCGTGACTAAAATCCTAAGGGGGGCAGGTGGTTGGATGCGTTAGGTAGACATCTTCTAATTGAGCTTCGGGAGAGCGACCCCGCTCTCCTTGATGATTTGCCTTTTATTAGGACCACACTCCTCTCGGCCGCTGAGGATTTAGGCGCCACTATCCTGAGCGACCACTTCCACCAGTTCTCACCCCAGGGTGTCACCGGGATCGTTTCGATTGCAGAGTCCCACATTAGTATCCATACCTGGCCCGAGTTCGGCTATGCTGCGGTCGATATTTTCACTTGCGGCACGTCCTTTGAACCGAGACAGGCCGCGGCTTTCATAGCCCGTGAAATGCAGTCCAAGGCTCCTGAAATCACTGAGGTGGAGCGAGGCCGTCTCCCCGCGATGGTGCGCTGATGGCGGGGAAGGCGGGCCCGTCCGGGCTCCCCAAGCTTCCGGTGGGACATGGCTGGTACACGGAATCGGTTCAGAGGAGCCTGTTCCACAGCTTAGTTTTAAAACGTACTCTGTTTTCGGGCACTACTCGTTTGCAACGCGTCGAAATCATCGATACGGACCCCTTTGGGAAGACGCTTGTGCTCGACGACAAGACACAATCGGCGGCAGCCGATGAGTTCATCTATCACGAGGCTTTGGTACACCCGGCGATGATCGCCCACGACTCGCCCCGCAATGTCTTTATCGCAGGTGGAGGCGAGGGGGCTACCCTGCGGGAAGTACTAGCACATGGTACCGTCGAACGTGTCGTTATGGCCGACGTGGACGGAGAGCTCGTGGATCTCTGCCGAGAGCACATGCCTGAGTGGCATCAGGGAGCCTTCGAGGATCCCAGGGTTGAGCTCATGATTTGTGATGCTCGAGAAGAGCTAGAATGTCACGGCGCTGACTTCGACGTTATTGTCGTCGACGTCACAGATCCTACTGAGGTGAGTCTGGCCTTACCATTGTTCACGGAAGACTTCTACAGAATGGCGTTGAAGCGCCTTAAGCCAGGGGGCATATTTGTGACTCAGGCAGGACCTGCTGGTCTTGGGATGACCACGGCCTTATCAGCAATTCACCACACGGTTCTTAGTGCTTTCAAATCCTCGTCCACCTATGCCACTGAAGTTCGATCCTTTGGAAGCGCTTGGGGTTTTGTCATGGCTGGAGATCATTTAAATCTGACTTTGTCGATAGATGAGATTGACCGACGTATTGTTGCTCGAATGACTCGGCCGGTTCGCTTTTACGACGGTGAGACACACCAGGGCATCTTCTCTCTACCCAAGTGGCTTCGCGAGCGGCTCGCGGAAGAGCGCCACACGATCCGGGTAGATGACCCTGTGTTCATCGAATAAGGGATGGCTAATTTCGTTGCGGCTGTTTCGAGCGTTCGCGTAGAATGAGCGAAGCCTGACGAGATCGACATCTGTTAACTCGAAATCGAGCCGAAGTGGCGGAACCGGTAGACGCGCTGTGTTCAGGGCGCAGTGTCCTTACGTGCGTGTGAGTTCGATTCTCACCTTCGGCACCATTTCCTCTATCGAGTTCTTGCGGAACCAGTCGCTAACAGTTCAAATCGGCATTGATCCAGACCTGTTTATAATGGCCCTGGTCTGCACCGGGAGGAGTCGGCAACAGTATGCTTGAGCCTCGAACCGGGAGTTAACGTTTATGAGCCAAGAATCACATCGCGCTTTTCTAGAAGGTCTTGTTGACCCTGGGCGTGTTCGGTTGACAAAGTATTCCCCGATAATCAAGGCGGGCAAGTACAAACACGTCACCGTTCCAGAGGCTTTGCGCGATGCGGACCCGACCACTCTGGTGGAGGTAGAGAGTGCTCAGGAGGTAGCGGCTATCCTCAAGAAGGC
>CAZUGG010000086.1:0-12748 GCA_964619905.1 uncultured Dehalococcoidia bacterium | reverse complement strand
CGATTTTCATTCGTACATCTCAGCTTAGTTTGTCTTGATAGCCGCGATTGCCTTACGGCCCGCTTCGTAGTCACGGGCACCGCCTTTAAGTATAGGAGGCATGATGTAGAGGGCGTCGGCTCCACTGTTGACAAGCTGTGCCGCGACCTCGGCTGCTATGTCGGAGGCAAGACGCCCCTTCGTGAGGTCGTCGACGAGTCGTTCGGGGGGATCCCCAAAGGCGGGCCCATCTTTTGCTAGCATTTGTATACCCCAGAAGACCGGAGTCGAAAGAGGCTCTCCGACAAGGGTTTGGTATCGGTCAAGGAAGTGTAGTCGAGGCGCTGGGTCGTAGATTGCCTGGGCAACGATGAACGTTGCCCCGGCTTGAATCTTGCGTCGAGTCAGCTTCACCTCAGCGTCGATGTCCTTGCCTAAGTCGATTGAGGCCCCTACGCAGAATGAGGTCGGTGCGGAGAGCTTCAACCCTTTGAAGTCGAGGCCATGGTTCAACGCTTGGATACTCAAGAGTAGTTCTGTGGGCTTCAGATCGCGGACCATTTTCGTTCTTTCGATATCCCTTTGGGAGAAGTCGTCGCCGCTTAAGACGAGGACATTCTCGAGGCCCAAGGCTTGAGCGCCTAAAAGGTGCATTTGGAGAGCGAGACGATTCATGTCGCGAGTCGAGATGTTGACAATGACATCGATCCCGGCTCGCTGCTTGACGGTAGCCGCGGCTACGATGGAGTCCATCCGAACTGAACGACCCGGGCTGTAAGCAACGCAGACAAAGTCGGTAGCAATCCCGGCGAGTCGCTCGGCAAATTCAGGGTCGCCGGATCGTGGCGGCGAGCAGTCCATCGCAATGAGCGGTGAGGCGTTTCTCAACGCATACCGTTCTTCTACCGTCGCCATTTGCCCCCTTCAACTGAGTCCGATCCGCATTTTAACACTGGGGCCGTGATATAATCCGCCGCAACCTCCGCAACAGGTGTAGGCCCATGAAGCAAGAGCCCCCAGAACCGCGTCGACGCCACCTCCCTACCTGGAGGAGGTTAGGCTTTGAGTACTTGGTAGCCATTGTCGTTTACATGTTGGCTTTTGTGGTCACCGGGAACTTTTTAGTAGGCTTGATCGCAATGTTGATTGCGATGGTTGTCTTACGCGTTAAGAGACCCCCTCGAACGGATTAATGTGCGGTGAGCGACGCCAGATTTTCCTTGGAGGGCCGTGTCGCCATTGTGACAGGGGGCGGGACCGGTATCGGCCGCGCAATTGCTCACCTCTTCACTGAACGCGGAGCGCGTGTGGTTCTCGCCAGCCGCAAGGTTGAGAATCTTGAGAGAGTTGCTGCAGAGCTACAGTCTATCGGGGGCTCAGTTCTTGTTGTCCCGACCGACGTTAGGGAACGTGTCAACGTGGAAACGATGGTCGCCCGCGTCGTGGCGGAATACGGACAGATCGACGTCCTGGTTAACAATGCCGGTGGCAATCATCGAATGAATGCAGTAGAGGTGACCGATCAGCTTTGGGACCGCATGGTGAACCTGAATATGCGGGGACCCTTCCTCTGTTCGCAGGCGGTTTTTGGGGTCATGTCAAAGAACGGCGGTACTATCGTCAATATCTCATCTGGGGCAGCCAACGCGGGGGCCAAGGGGCTCATGCCCTACGGCACTGCCAAGGCAGGACTTCAACAGATGACTCGTATGTTAGCCACCGAGTGGGCGGAATATGGAATCCGAGTCAATTGTGTAGCTGCGGGCACGGTGAAGACGGAGGGGTTTATTCGCGGGCGACGCCTCTCCGGTGGCGACCCTGAGGCGCCGCTCGATAATGCCTTGAGGAGGCCTGGCTTCCCAGAGGAGATTGCGTATCCTGTGCTCTTTCTCGCGTCGGAAGCCTCGTCATTTATGACTGGAGAGACTATCGCTGTTAATGGGGGCCCCCGAGGGGGTTAGGCGTAGATGTTTGGAGCGCTAGTTTTTGTCTATATGTTGGCATCGCCACCGACTGGCTTCGGGAAGGAGCTTGCAACTTAGCAACAGTTACGGGGTGGTTCGCGACGGAGAGAACTCGACACGCAGGATGTTCTGGGTGTCATCACGGACTTTCGCTCGCTCTCCCATACGATGGCCAACGACCCATACTATTTCGCCATGTGCTAAAAGTAGAGGAATCCCGTCTCGTTGATGACGAGGGATCTTCTCGTCCACGAAAAAATCTTGGAGCTTCTTTGGGGCGCCTAGCCCAAGCGGCTGAAAACGGTCACCGTGTTTTCGAGACCGAACCGCCAAGTCAGAGGCCGCACCCACGTCTAGATGGGCGACTCCGCCCTCGTCGGGAAGCGGTTCATCTGCTGAGGCGAATCGAGTATCGATGCGCCATGGCCCGATGAGGGTCGTGCCAGGAATCCTCACCGGCTGTTCGGGGATGGGTATGACTGAAGGGATTCCCAATCCCAAAACGATACGACCCCCTTCAGCCATAGCAGTGATGCCACCAGGAAGGTCTGCACGGCGGCCGGATGGGCCGATTGTCAGCGCGCTGACTGCTTCCAAGTGGCGCTCGCTTATTGCGTCGAGGTTGGGTACGAACGACCGGAGCGCCTCCCGGAGGATGTACGTAGTCACAATATGTGGATGATCGTTGAGCTCCCGACGTGGCAACGAGACGCGCCCCGCATTCGAGGAGGCATTTGATGCGATCCAACTTTGTGCATGGGCCGTCAGCAGAGCATTTGCCTGCCCAGCGATTACGGCTGACTGGGTGATATGAGCGTCGGCACCAGGATTGATGTCGCGCAACAAGGGGAGAATCTGATGGCGGATTCGGTTTCGGACAAAGTCGCGGGACTCATTTGTGCTGTCCATACGAGGCTCTAGACTAAATGCTTCGCAGTAACTTTCTGTATCCGCTCGGTTCACGCTGAGCAACGGTCGACCCACCAGAACTTCGCCGATGGGGGCCTGCCACGTTGTAGTGGCTCGCATTCCTGCCAACCCTGCCAGACCTGCACCCCGCGTGAGGTTGAGCAGAACTGTCTCGACTTGGTCGTCCGCAGTGTGTCCCACGAGTACTGCCTGAGCGTTCACATCAAGGCAAACTTGAGCAAAAAAATCATAACGGGCATGGCGTCCAGCATCTTCGATTGAGAGGCGCTCTTCCTTAGCTGAAGTCGCTACGTCGATCCGGTCTCTGATCGACGTCACCCCAAGGCTAGCGGCGAGACGGGCGACGTAGGCGTCGTCTTCGTCCGCCTCGTGGCCACGCATCCCATGATTAAGGTGCGCGGCGTGAAGATTCAACCCAAACTTGGCTTGCAAGGAAGCGGCAGCATGGAGCAGGCAGGCGGAGTCAGGGCCGCCTGAGACGCCGATGACTAGGCCGCGACAATGGGCAAACTTGTCATGGGCCTGAAGGAAGGCCTGGACTGCGTTGCGCACGCGATGCCCCGGCTCTGGGTGATGCTTCACGACCTACCGTTGAGGCGTCTCAGGCCGTGCTTTTCCGGCTCCGCAAGGAGGATGCGTGAACGGTGAATGGCGACGGGCGGATCCCCGAAGCCCAATGCGGCCGCTACCTGTTCTGGGCGACCACTGGCGGCGGGATCGGTTTGGAGAAGCATTCCGATTGTAGCCCCCCCGTCATGCGCTTCCTCAACCCACAAATCATGGACCTGCTGGCGCAGGTCGTAACTGCGCACTTCCTTCTCTCGGTGATGCTCCCAGGGGAAGGTCTCGGCGGCCAGGAAATGGCTGACTGTAGCCTCTAGCTCTTCGTTGGGTAAGGAGTATTCGACCGTCACTCGGTATTCCGATTCGCGTACGAGGGATTGGAGCGAAGGAGACTCGATCCCTACCTCGTCCACGCCGTAGACGTCCAAGTTGGCCAACAGCTGAGGTTCTATGCGTTTCAAGAAGTAGAACCCCGAGATTCGGCGTCGAAGGAAAACGTCGAGGAACTCGCCCTCACTCGTGACACCTACGGGCAGGGCCGCAGCGACCGAGATTCTTGGGCGCGGGCTGCGCCCCTCGGAGTATGCGAGGGGAACACCGGACCGGCGGAAGACCCGGTGCCAAAGACGGATCATATCTAGGTGCGCGAGGTACCGTAGCGCTCCGGATCGCCCGTAGCTAAGTCTGAGGCGTTGTGTTGCCATCGGGCACCTTTGTAACCAGAATCTTCTCTATTTTTACACCTTTCATCTCGCTTATAGTAAGCCTCAAACCTTCGACACGGATTTGCTCACCCTCTCGAGGGATACGCCCGAGAGATGACAGGACGAAGCCGGCCAGGGTTTCGTAGGCGCCATCCGGCAGACCTAGATGCAGTTGCTCGTTTGCTTCGTCCACGCGCATTCCGGCATCAACTTGGGATGTTCGCTCGTCGATCCGTTCTACTTCAACCTCGATGCCCTCGTCTTCGTCCACAATCTTGCCAACGACCTCGCTGACAATCTGTTTGACCGTAAGGAGCCCAGCAATAACGCCGAACTCGTCAATTAGCATGACCATCTGTGTGCCCTGACCACGCATCTCGACGAAGAGGTCGTCCACCGGCTTTGTTTCGGGGTAAAAATATGCTTGTTTGACCAGGTGGGCGATGGGTTCTCGCTCGGCGAGGAGGCCTTCGCTGTAGGCTCGAAGGACGTGCTTCGAGGAAAGCATACCCACTACGTTGTCAGGTTCCGACTCGTAAATGGGGAAGCGAGTGTGGGACTCCTTAGCGTACGCTTGTAGGAAATCGCCAAATGTCGACTCTTTGGACATGAAAAAAATATCAGGACGAGGGGTCATGATCTCTTTGGCTTGCAGGTCGCCGAAACGAAATGCCTTGTGGATGAATTCCGCCTCCATCGCTTCGACAGTGCCCTCGGTGGTGCCGACCCTAACCAAAGATCGCAACTCTTCCTCGCTGATGGATGGAGCAGGGCCATCGGGCCTGGCGAAGATGCGAGCTATCGCGGCGCTTATGCGCTGTAAAACAGACGCTAGCGGCAATAGAAACCGTTGGGTCACTTCGAGCGGGCGGAGGAATAGGAAGAGTACTTGCTCAGGGTAACGAGATGCCAGCGTCTTTGGAATGGCTTCCCCCGCGATTACTATGCCGACGGTAGTAACCACGGTTGCTACCACTACGCCCAAGCTTCGATTGCTGTCGCCAAGTAAATCGAGGGCCAATGCTGTGGTGATTGAGGCCAGCGCGAGGTTGACCGCGTTGTTGCCCAGCAAGATGGTGGAAAGGAATCGCTCTGGGTTGTCCTTGAGACGTGCGAGTCGGTCTGCACGAGACACACCGGTTTCGACGAGATGAGCGACACGAACGCGCTGCAAGGCGAAGAAGGCAGTCTCAGAGCTTGAAAAGAAGGCCGAAAGTCCTAGAAACAGGACCAGCAGAACGACCGTGACTTCGATCTCCATCGCAGGTGCAGCCTGAGCCTTTCAACCCGGCGCCCCCGAAACCCTCCAGAAAACGAATACTTCACGCATCGTACCAGATGTTACTGGACACTCCAATTTGCCAGAGTCGGCGGGTACGGCTATTGAGCGGTGTACCCTCCATCAACCACAGGTATATGGCTGGTCACGAAGGAGGATTCACCAGAAGCAAGATAGAGCACTGCGCTAACGATGTCGTCTGCAGTCCCGCCTCTGATAAAGCCAACCTTCCCCTGGAACGCCCTGTCATTCGGCAGTAAATCCGCCATCCACTACGAGAGTGTGTCCCGTGACGAATGAAGCCTCGTCTGAGGCAAGGTATAAGACGGCGTTGGCGATGTCGATCGGCTCGCCGTAGCGTCCTGCGGGGGTACGGGAAGCGAACCAAGAGAGAGTCTCTTTCTGGGCTTGTGCATCGGCGCCCCGCCGCTCCCCACTCGCCATGGGGGTGTTTATGAACCCAGGTGCCACGGCATTAACGCGCACGTTGTGCTTTGCTAGCTCCAGAGCCATCGTCTTTGTCATAATGTGCACTGCACCTTTGGAACCGCTATACGCAGGGCTGGCCAGCCCCACGAGCCCAGCAATCGAGGCTGTATTCACGATCGACCCACCCCCGGATGCTTTCATGGCACGGGCGGCGTATTTGGCTACAAGGAAAACCCCGCGAAGGTTGACGGCGATTACCTGGTCGAACTCATCGGGCTCCATTGTGTCTAGGTTGGTGAGTTGATCTGAGGCGCCACTTATCCCTGCGTTGTTGAACAGAACATGGAGTGCGCCGAAGCGTTCCACCGTAGTTGCGACACAATGTTCCGCTCCGTCTTGGGTGGAGACGTCTGCACCCAAGAAAAATGCGTCACCGCCAGCCTCGCCGATGGTGGACACTGTTTGTTGCCCCCCAACCTCGTCGAGGTCGCATACGCAGATCTTTGCCCCCTCTTCAGCGAGCCGAATTGACGTTGCTCGACCTAAGCCCGAGGCGCCACCGGTAACGAGGGCAACCTTGTTTGTCATACGCATGTAATACCTCCTGTTGGTGACTAACTCGGCGCCTGTGAAACGATGAGAGAGTGAGCCTCGATGTGCCGTAGGTCTTTGAGCCCAGCCTGGTCCATCCACCGCATGATTTCGCGGCTGCTGTAACAGCGGCCCTCGGCGGTATGCAGCAGCATGTTGACTGAGAAGATGGCACCAAACTCGGGGCTAGTGAGATCCGGGTCCATGATTACGTCTCTAACCACAATCCTGCCCCCTGGTTCAACGGCTTGGGCGACTCTTTCAAACAGGGTGGCATTCTGCTCGGCCGAATTCCCATGTAGAACGTTGGACATGAAGATTAGATCGTGGCCGCGGGGCAACTTGTCTTCGAGGAAGTTGCCCTCAAGGACCGAGATTCGATCTTGGAGGCCCCAGGAGTCGACAAATTGCCGAGCAATTGCAGCCCCCTGAGGCAGCTCGAACACAGAGGCACGAAGGAAGGGGTTGTCTCGAACGAAGCAGAGGGCATATGTTCCTCCGCCTCCGCCGAGGTCGAGGACCTTGTGGTGTTGAGACAGATCGATCGCCGCCCCGATTTTCGGAGCGATCGACAATGCATCCTGATGCAGGCCTCTGAGCAAGTGTTCTGTTACTAGCGGGTTGTCTTTAAAGATTGGTTCTCGAATTGCGGGGCTACCACGAAGGAGTGCTTCCTCGAGCTGGTCCCACATGGTCCAGCACAGGTCGTCGACGATGAGCTGATCCCCTTGGTATTCGGAGCGACCTGGCACCAGATATTTATCGGATAAGGGGGTATTCACATAGGTTTGACCCCGCTTGCCCAACAATTTAAGGGCGGTTAGGGCGTCGAGGACTATACGGAACGCCCTGGGATCGCCCCCAAGGTCACTAGCGAGGCTCGTTGCCGTAGAGGGATGCAGTGCGAGATGCCCGAAGAGGTCGAGCTTGACGGCGGTGGTTACCACCTTGTGGCGCCAATGGCTTCCTGACTTGAACTCCCCCGGCAGTTGTCGGGTTTGCATCTTGCTTCCGATGGGTCACCTCACGGCAGAAGGGGCAATGGCCTGGTAAACATCTTCATAGGACTGGACCATTCGCTCGATCGGGAATTGCCTTTTAACCCATGCCCTGCAATCGGCACGGTCGATCTGGCCGAGGCGGCCAATTGCGCGAACGGCCTCGGGCTCAGATTCGACAATGAAGCCCGTGAGTTCGTGAGCCACGATTTCCGCCATGGCCCCCTTTGGGTAGGTGACGATAGGGGTCCCGGCTGCCATGGCTTCCGCCACGGCGAGCCCGAAGGGTTCTTCCCATTGCAGGGGGAACAGAAAGCCTTTAGCCCGCGCGACCAGTTCGAGGACTTGCCGGTTTGGTAAGTGCTCAATGTGTCTTACTTGGTCGTCGTCAACGTGAGGCTTGACCTCTTCCTCGTAGTAACGGGCTGCCCAGGGAAGTTGAGGCGGTGCATGACCTATTATGATGAGTCGCTCGCCGGCCGCCTTCGCAATGCGAATCGCATCCGAGATTCCCTTGTTTGGACTGATGCGGCCCACGACGACCAGGAAGTCGTCCGGTTCAGCGCCAAAGGGAACCGTCTTAAGATCAACGCCGTTGGGAACTACCGGGAGATCGGGGTCTCCTAGATTCTCTGCCTGTTTCCTGCTGATGCAGACGGGGAATAGATTGGGGAAGTTGGCTCGGTAGTACTCGTGTACCGCCCTCTCGATATAGGCGTAAGTGAGAACCGTTGGGGTGCTAGTGAACGAAGAGAAGTAGGCTGCTTGAGTGGGCCAATGCCCATGGATGACGTCGAAGTTATCTCCCTGGCGGTAAAGATTGTGGCTGTTGCGAGCCTCCATTTCTTTGTCGATGTAAGTTGTGCATTCGTCGTCGTACGACGTCGCTACGTCGACAACGGAGTTCAGCTTTGCACTTACCACGGAGTCGCCGGAGGCGAATAGTTCAACAGAATGACCACGCTCCACCAAACCTTCAATGAGTCGATATACCATAATCTCGGTGCCGCCATGACTTCTGGGCGGTACCGACAGGTACGTGCTCGTTATCTGGGCGATGTGCATGCTCACGGATTGGGTTAGATGGGCTCCTCTAACTCCAGGTCCTCACCCTGTATACGGACGGTAAAGAGATTTAATTTCCCGCTGGCTGGGGGGCTAAGGGCGTCTCCACTAGTGACGTCGTAGTCTCCCGCGTGCCAGGGGCATTGAAGTGACGTACCTTCAAGGAATCCTTCTTCGAGAGGGCCACCCATATGTTGGCACACCGACGAAAAGGCAAAGAAGTCTCCGTCGACGTTGGCGATCGCCACTCGCTCGGAGCCAAGATCGACGGCGATGACCTCGCCCTCAGGTACATCCGCCACCTTGGCTACTTTAACGAAATTGCCCATTTTGAGAACCTCCGGGAATTGCGGTAGGGGGTATGGCCGGTTGAAGCCTGGTCCGGCACGCCGGAGATTATAGCAGTGCCTTCGTTGAATCCCAGGAGCGGACCTTGAGGGATTCGGCTCGTGGCATGGCGTAAGAGCCGTTCGAGCGACAAAGGGGCTAGCAGGGAAGGCTTCGAGGAGACTGTCGCCTCTTCAACACCCTGACGGCTCCTATTTGTCGTTAGCCGAAATCTGTTCTGTGTAAGCGGTTATAAGGGTACCTATCAACCCGCCGGGGAAACCGAGCTCCTCTGCACGATTGGCGGCCGCGGCCGCGGCTACATGATCACCGAGGAGTGATTGACTCACGGCTCGGAACGCGTAGGCCGTGGGATTGATCGAGTTGAGGTCGATGGCACTCTCAAAATCAGCATCAGCCCGGGCAACCTGGGATAGCTCGAGATAGCCCTGGCCCCTTCCCACATAGTGGAGGCTTTCATTTGGAGCTAGTTCTATGGCGGCCGAAAAGTCTCTTATCGCATCCACGTGTCTACCCAAAGACCCGTAAGCAGCCCCCCGATTCCCATAATGATCTGCGTTGGCCGGCTGTAGCCGAATAGCCTGGTCTAAGTCACCGACGGCTTGGGGGAATTGACCTTCGCTGGCGTAGATGACGCCTCGGCTCGCGTAGGCGAGCGCGTCTAGCGAGTCCAGGGAGAGTGCTCTGTCCAGGTCAGAAAGCGCTCTTTCTGTATCCTGCAGTGCGAAGTGAGCCAACCCGCGTTCTCTAAAGGCCGCACTCAGGCCAGGGTTGAGTGCGATGGCTTTATTTAGGTCAGCGATCGCGCCTGCCGCGTCTCCGTCACCTCGGCGTACGGTACCCCTACCAGCATAGGCTGGCGCATGATCGGGTCTTTGCGCGAGGGCGGCCCCATAGGCGTCGATCGACAAATCGGTCTGCCCTGCCCTCATATAGTTGTCTGCGCTTGACATAAACGCGCTTAGATTGGACGCGTCCAATCTAGACACCTGTTCCCAGGCGAGGGCAGCCCCGAGGAAGTCATTCTGAGCCGCTAGGACCTGTGCCTTGAGAAGCATTGCATCCATGTGCTCAGGTTCGAGGGCCAACGCTTGATCTAGAAGTGTCGCCGCGATTACGTACTGCCCGACGTCGACCTCGCCACGTGCCAAATTGAGGAAATGAGCGGCATCATGCGGCGTCTCGTCGGAAGCGCCGCCGCCGCAGGCGCTCAGTGAAAGTGTGACGACGAGGAGAAAGGCAAGAGGTCGGAGCAAGGAGTTGAGAGAGTGATGAGATGTCATAGAAGAGAGCTTGGAGTTAGATATCGTGCCAGCCTAATTTTATACGGTTAGCGCTATACGTGCGTAGAGACTCCTTTCGGGGAGGTCCTCAGGGTCCGTTATACTGGCGCCGGCCAACTGCCGCGGAGGTATCACTGTGACACAAAAGGTCGGCGTGAGAATCGAGAGCGACACGATGGGCCCGATGGAGGTGCCCGAGGATGCCTACTACGGCGCTTCGACGATGCGAGCGGTGCTCAACTTTCCGATATCGAGCCTGCGTTTTCCGCGGTCGTTTATCAAAGCCCTGGCGCTGATCAAGCTCAATTCAGCAAAGACGAATCAGGAGCTAGGTTTACTTGACGCGAAGATTGCTGGGGCGGTTGCCTCTGCGGCACGAGAGGTCGCCGACGGGAAGTTCGATGAACATTTTGTGGTTGACATATTCCAGACAGGGTCTGGCACTTCGACCAACATGAATGCCAACGAAGTCGTCGCGAATCGGGCCAGTGAAATACTCGGGGAGGGGAGAGGGTCGAAAGCGGTGCACCCCAATGATCATGTGAATCTAGGGCAATCATCGAACGACGTGATTCCCACGGCAATTCACTTGGCTGCACTGATCCAGATTCAGGAACGGTTAAGGCCGGCTCTGGAGGAACTACTCGGTGCCTTAAAGCAGAAGAGTGTCGGGTTTGCTGGGATCGTTAAAACAGGCCGCACTCACCTTCAGGACGCCACGCCAATTACGTTGGGACAGGAGTTCGCTGGGTATGCCGGCCAGCTAGAGCGGAGCCTAAAGCGTCTGGAAGTTGCGGAGTCTGAACTTTCCGAAGTCGCTCTTGGGGGCACGGCAGTAGGCAGCGGGGTCAACACGCATGCTGAATTTGCGAGCAGAACCTGTGCCAAGATATCGGCGTTGGGAGTGACTATCCAGGAGACGGACAGCCATTTTCAGGCCCAAGCGACTCTAGATGGTGCGGTTCAGGCTAGTGGTTGTCTCAGGACGATCGCAGTGAGCTTGCTCAAGATCGCTAACGACGTTCGGCTCCTAGGATCAGGGCCGCGTGCAGGCATTGGAGAACTGGCGTTGCCCGAGGTGCAGCCGGGCAGCTCGATCATGCCCGGTAAGGTAAACCCTGTTATCGCAGAATCGCTGGTTCAGGTATGTGCCCAAGTTATCGGCAATGACGAGGCAGTGACGCAAGGTGGGGAATGGGGCTTCTTCGAATTGAACACAATGATGCCTTTGGTTGGCTACAATTTGATCCAAAGTATCGATCTGCTTGCTGCTGGAGCGTCCAACTTCGCCAGGCAGTGCGTTGAAGGGATTGAGGCGACGGCTCAGGGCCCAGACTCGGTGCAACGAGGCTTGATGCTGGCAACTGCGCTGGTACCTGAGGTTGGCTATGATCAAGCTGCGGCTATAGCCAAGGCTGCAGCGAAATCAGGACGGACCATTGCCGAGGTTGCGAAGGCGCAGACAGGTCTAACTGACGCTGAACTCGCTCTTATCTTAGACCCCGTCGCGATGACGAAGCCTCGGCATTAGCTGGATATTTTTGGGTTCCGGAAACGAGCGACGTAGGCGGTTGTAAGGAAGGCGTTGGCCAATCGGTTTGCGAGGAACGGCTGGAGGCAACGTAGGGAATAGGGGACGTACCACGCTACCCCCTCGTTTTCGAAGCCACCGAGTCTGGCGCAACGGCTCCATCTGTTGGCGGTACTTTTGGAACCGAACTGGAAGTCCTTGAAGACTCGCTTTCTAAGTGGAGGGATCATCCTGATAGCAGAGACCCAGCTTGCCTCGCCCAGGGCCAGAGTTGCGCCCTTTTTTAGCCAGCCTCGGATTCGGCTAAACGTGGAAACAGGACCGGAGTCATCGTCCTGTCGTGAGTAGATGTGGTGGAATGCGTTCCTGGCGAACGCATGGTCGTAAGTCTCTGCTGGGAGCTTCGCTGATCTTACGTCAGCTTTAAAAACTTCACTGTCGAACCCCAAAGCCTCTAGACGCTTGCCCAGAGTCACATAGTTGTCCGCAGCGCTTCCATGGCCCTCGTACTCGTCAAGGACATCTACGGTGGCGCCTCTCTCGACCGCAAGATATAGTGCGATGGATCCGCTGCCGCCACCGATCTCTAGGATGCGCTTTCCTGCGATGTCGAACGGAAATAAATAATGGTCTGCGTAGTAGCCGATACTGGCCAGGTCGGATTCGCTTAGACGGAGCACGCGCTCTAAATCGGCCCGAGTGGGGCGGGTTGAGAAAGAAGTCATCTATGCTGACTCGTTGAGGGCGTCTTTGTAAAAGCGCCCACCTTTCATGATGCCCGTGATCCTGCTCTGATCCTGGAGGACGGTGATGTCAAGGGTTGGGTCACCATCGACTATCAGGAGGTCCGCGAGCTTGCCCTGTTCGATGGTGCCAAGGTCTTCACTCATACCCATCATTGCCGCGCCATGGACGGTTGCCCACTTGATAACTTCCAGCGGCGTGATGCCAGCGTGCCGCACGTAGACTTCGAGTTCCTTTGCGTAGTCTCCGTGGGGTGTAACTGTGGTCCCGAAGTCGTCTCCGACACAGAGCTTGACTCCAGCGGCGCTGGCTTCTGCCAGCATGCTACACGTGTAATCG
>CAZUGG010000085.1:0-3160 GCA_964619905.1 uncultured Dehalococcoidia bacterium | reverse complement strand
GCTGGCAACAGGAATATCCACTTCAATCCGGGATTTTACAACACAGGCATTTTCTGAAGCTGGTATTTCCTTGGAATGGTCCGGAAGTGGTGTGAATGAAGTTGGTATTAATGCTCAGACGGGTAAATTACTTGTGTCAGTTGATCCGACTTACTTTCGTCCTACTGAAGTGGACCTGTTGATTGGAGATGCAACCAAAGCCAAAGAAAAACTAGGATGGAGCCCACCCTGTGATCTAAAGCTACTGATAAGTGAAATGATCTCTTCAGATCTTGAAGAAGCAAGAAAAGACAGACATCTGAAGTCTGGCGGATTTCAAACAAACAGCACTAATTCTGATGGGTAGATGTTGGATGAAGCTATAGAAAAAAAATTAATAATCTATGTTATCAATCACATCTGGGAATTAACACGAACTACATTCAAAGGATCAATACTTGAAAAATTAATTTCAGAGTTTGGGGTGTCTGAACCTTTAGGCCATGGGAAACGTAGGAGACTACTCGGCTTTGATCTTTCAACTGGTGTGTTGTTCAAAGATCGCATCTGTTTTGTTGGAACTTCTATAACATTACCATCAAATGCTAGTACTTCCAGAATGTTATCTTGGTTAAACGTGTTTTGAGTCTGCATGATAAAATATTTTCCCTTTTCCACTTCCAACACTATTCCTGCAATCTCATATCCTGAATTGGCTCCATTCCTATCTCCACAATAAATACTATCCGGTCCAGCCTGTTTTTCAAGTGAAGCTTCGGTATATCCCCTGTGCGGAATTTTTTCCAAAACTGCAGATTACTCAATTAATTTTTTATTCCATTTTTCTTTCGATGTTGAGTTGCACCATTTAAGTGCCTGTGAATAGGCACTAGTTGTAGCTGCCGCATAAAGAGCGCTTTTCATACGTCCCTCAACTTTTATGCAATCTACTCCGTTTTCAATGTACTTCGGTAAAAGTCTCATCCCACGAAGATCTTTTGAGCTCAGTAAAGAAGCAGAATAGTTCCCCGGGATATTTTCATTGACGTTTTTGTTTTCCGAATCAGTGACGTTGAATTCTTCAAAATTTTCTGAATTATAATCCTTTTGAATAATACTATCCTGTATCGCAGAATAATAAAATCGGCAATTCTGGACACAGCCTCCACGATTACTGTCTCGTCCGGAGGTATAGTTTGAGATTATGCAGTTTCCGGAATAAGCCGTGCACATTGCTCCATGAACAAAAAGCTCCACTTCAATACCTGATGCTTTTCGTATCTTACCTGCTTCTTCAAGCGAAACTTCACGTCCCAGAACCAGCCTTTTTGCTCCTAACCGTTGCCAGGCTTTAGCAGCGTGAATATTAAGGCATGACGCCTGAGTTGACAAATGTATCGGCATTTTAGAATGCTGCTGAACAACAGTCATCACACCAAGATCTGAAACAATAACTGCATCAACATTGCTTTGCTCCAAGAAACTGACATATTCTGGAAGCTCTTTCAGTTCTTTTTCATGTAAAAATGCGTTCAAGGTAACGTAAGTTTTACAGTTATTTTGATGAGCGAACTGAATTCCCTCATATAATTCGGTATTTGAAAAATTATCTGAGGCACTGCGGAGACCATATTTTGGTCCTGCCAGATAAACCGCATCTGCGCCATACAATACTGCAATTTTTAATTTATTTAAGTTACCCGCCGGTGCAAGCAGTTCCGTCATTTGAAATATATTTTTGATTAGATTTTCATTGATACGGAAAAATTATTTATCTTTGACTTTAATAGAGCTTTTAAGGGATATACCTAGCTTATCATTAATCAATTTACGGGCGTTTCCCTGATATCTTGGCCCTGTTTGTCCGATCACTCCGGATGCCATAGTGGCACCTATTCTTCCGCTGTCCAAAGGAGAAAAGTCATGTGTCATTCCATACAGAAAACCTGCTGCGAATGCATCTCCTGCTCCTGTTGTGTCTGCTACGGTTACAGGTAATGGATCAATATAAAAAGTTTCTCTCTGATGTGAAATCAGTGCTCCATTTGCTCCAATAGTTAAAGCTACTGTTTCTGTCATATTAGACAAAGTTTCAACGGCTTTCTGTGTAATCTCAGTATCAAGCAGTGTAAACGCTTCTTCCTGGTTGCAGAAAACCATACTGGCATATCCCTTAAGCAAATTAATAAAATCTTCCTTATGACGTGTAACGCAAAATGGATCTGATAGGCTCAATGCAACTTTAATATCACGTTTTTTTGCTTCTTCAAGCGCATTAAGAACAGCTTTTTTCTGAGACTCTGTATCCCACAAATATCCAGTAAGATAGAGGTATGTTGATGATTGAATAATATTCGGATCTATATCTTGATTCAATAGTTCCTGGCTTATTCCAAGAAAAGTATTCATCGTTCTGGCACCATCTTCACTTACAAGAATCAAACTGCTTCCTGTGGCACCTTCTCCTTCGGAAAGACATTCAAAAACCCCGAGAGTTTCAAGTTTTTCACGATAGAGCTTCCCATGTTCATCTCTGCCAATTTTACCGCTAAATGCACTTGTCCCACCGAGCTGAGAAATTCCGATCATCGAATTTGCCCCGGAT
Organism: uncultured Dehalococcoidia bacterium; assembly: GCA_964619905.1. Taxonomy (GTDB): domain Bacteria; phylum Chloroflexota; class Dehalococcoidia; order SHYB01; family SHYB01; genus DAOUKH01. The sequence goes on along the minus strand of CAZUGG010000085.1, from coordinate 576 downwards.
CCCCCCGCCGCTTTTTCAACGGTAATTTGTTCTTCAGCAAGCGCAAGCAACAGTTCCTGCTGTTGTTCAAACTTTACAAGATGCATGATATTTTTTTGAATACCGAGTTTTTTCAGGAACGAATCAGGTACATGGCTAAGCAAATCTACCAATGGATTGCAGATGCCATATACATCAAAATTTACCATATTTGATGAATTAAATTAAAGTGAGAGGATATGGATACTGAATAATCAGCTTGCTTTCACTTGAGGGAAATTGCTTGTGGGATTCCTTGTCATCTTGGGCTTACCCTTCTGCAGAATGGTTTCTTTGTTAATTTCAACTTCGCTTATATCCGGGTCAGAGGGAATCTGATACATTATGTCCAGCATCGAGTTTTCAATAATTGAGCGTAAACCTCGCGCACCAGTTTTACGCTTAATTGCCTCTTTTGCTAGTGTACGTACAGCATCTTTTTTGAATGTAAGTTTAACATTCTCAAGTTCAAACATTTTTTCATACTGACGTATCAGCGCATTTTTTGGTTCATTTAATATCTGCACCAGATGATCAACCTCCAGGTCATGCAGAGTT